>CAIUIT010000105.1 GCA_903899375.1 uncultured Actinomycetes bacterium | reverse complement strand
GTTAAGCCCTTCGAAGTAATCAGCGATTACATTCCTTCCGGAGATCAGCCGACTGCGATCGCCGATCTCACCCGGCGAATTGAAGCGGGGGAGCAAGATGTTGTTCTCTTGGGTGCCACCGGTACCGGAAAATCCGCCACTACCGCTTGGCTCATCGAGCAGTTGCAACGACCCACTTTGGTTCTCGCCCCCAATAAAACTTTGGCGGCACAGCTAGCAAATGAATTCAAAGAACTTCTTCCCAATAATGCGGTCGAATACTTTGTTTCTTACTACGACTATTACCAACCAGAAGCCTATGTTCCGCAATCAGATACCTTTATCGAGAAGGATTCCTCGGTTAATGAAGAGGTCGAAAGGTTGCGCCACTCGGCTACCAATTCACTTCTCACCCGACGCGATGTGATTGTGGTTGCCACCGTCTCTTGCATTTACGGTTTGGGTACGCCGCAGGAATATGTCGATCGCATGATCCGACTGCTCGTGGGTGACTCCATCGAACGCAATCAATTGCTGCGTCGCTTCGTGGATATCCAATACAAGCGCAACGATATGGCCTTTGAGCGGGGGACTTTCCGCGTCCGCGGCGATACCGTCGAAATCATTCCGATGTATGAAGAGCATGCCATCCGTATCGAGATGTTTGGCGATGAGATTGAAAAGATTATGACGTTGCATCCTTTGACCGGCGAGATCATTCGTGACGAAACCGAGATGTATATATTTCCTGCCTCACACTATGCGGCGGGCGACGAAACCATGAAGCGCGCGATCGTGGATATTGGTGATGAGATGGAAGAGGCTGTTCTCAAATTTGAAAAAGCGGGCAAGCTTCTAGAGGCACAGCGCCTGCGCATGAGAACCACCTTTGATATCGAAATGATGCAGCAGTTAGGTTTCTGTAGCGGAATTGAAAACTATTCGCGTCATATCGATGGCCGTGGCGCTGGCTCGCCCCCCAACTGCCTGCTTGACTATTTCCCGGAAGATTTTCTCGTCGTCATTGATGAATCACACGTCACGGTTCCTCAGATCGGTGCGATGTACGAAGGAGATGCCTCTCGAAAGCGGACCCTAGTTGAGCATGGATTCCGTCTGCCTAGCGCGATGGATAACCGGCCACTACGTTTTGATGAATTTCTTACCCGCAAGGGACAGACCGTTTATCTCTCTGCGACCCCAGGCAAGTACGAAATGGCAAAGGTCAATGGGGATGTGGTCGAGCAGGTTATTCGCCCGACTGGACTCATCGACCCAGCAATTATTCTCAAACCCATTAAGGGCCAGATTGATGATCTCGTGGCAGAGATCAACTTACGTGCCGAACGCAACGAGCGCGTACTTGTTACAACACTGACGAAGAAGATGTCCGAAGATTTAACGGATTACCTTCTCGGGCTTGGGATAAGGGTGCGCTACCTGCACTCCGAAGTGGATACCTTGCGTCGCGTTGAGCTACTGCGCGAGCTGCGCTCTGGCGAATATGATGTTTTGATTGGTATCAACCTTTTGCGCGAAGGACTCGATCTTCCGGAAGTTTCTCTCGTTGCAATTCTCGATGCTGATAAGCAAGGGTTCTTACGATCGGCCACCTCATTGATTCAGACCATCGGACGTGCCGCCCGAAATGTTTCCGGCGAAGTTCATATGTATGCTGACAGCATCACGCCCGCAATGGCACAGGCAATCGATGAGACAAACCGGCGCCGCGCCAAGCAAGTTGCCTACAACTTAGAAAATGGCATTGATCCAACTCCTTTGCGCAAGAAGATCGCTGATATCACCGATCTGATCACCAAAGAGGCCGAAGATAGCCGCGCCCTGACACAGGGCAACAAAAACAAGGCGAATCAGACTCCTGCCATTAAACATCAACGCCTCTCCGGCGTCTCCCTACCGCGACAAGAGTTGCTCGCTCTCATAGAATCCCTCACGGATCAGATGAAGTCGGCGGCGGCTGAGTTGCAATTTGAATTGGCAGCCCGACTTCGCGATGAATTGCGCGACCTTAAGCGCGAACTACGGGGCATGGAGGAGGCAGGCGTATGACAACCGATCGCCTGATTATTCGCGGAGCGCGCGAACATAATTTGAAGGATGTCTCCCTTGATTTACCGCGCAATGCCTTAATCGTCTTCACCGGCCTTTCAGGTTCTGGAAAGTCCTCACTCGCATTCGACACGATCTTCGCCGAAGGTCAGCGTAGATATGTGGAATCTTTATCAGCTTACGCCCGCCAATTTCTGGGGCAGATGGATAAGCCCGATGTAGATTTCATTGAAGGTCTCTCACCTGCGGTCTCGATCGATCAGAAATCCACCAACCGCAATCCACGTTCTACCGTGGGAACAATCACCGAGGTTTACGACTACCTGCGCCTGCTCTTCGCTCGCGCCGGCCGTCCGCACTGCCCTAATTGCGGCAAAGCCATTGCTCGCCAGACCCCGCAGAACATCGTCGACCAGATCTTGGCTTTGGAAGAGGGAGTTCGTTTTCAAGTACTCGCTCCGGTGATCCGTGAACGCAAAGGTGAGTTCGTCGATCTTTTTACCGACTTCACGACCCAGGGATTCTCCAGAGCCCGCGTCGATGGAACCGTCTATCCGCTCAATGAAGTTCCAAAATTAAAGAAGCAAGAGAAGCACACCATCGAAGTAGTTGTAGATCGCCTGGCGGTTAAAAAAGAGTCGAAGTCACGCATCACCGACTCAATCGAGACCGCGCTCAAGCTTGCCAGCGGAGTTGTAGTTCTCGATTTCGTTGATGCTAAGGCAACCGATCCCGAAAAAGAGCGAGTCTTTAGCGAACATATGGCTTGCCATGATTGCGGCCTCTCCTTCGAAGAGATGGAACCGCGCTCGTTCTCCTTTAACTCACCTTTCGGTGCCTGTCCCGATTGCACGGGCATTGGCACTCGCCTCGAAGTAGATCAAGAACTTGTCGTGCCCGATGATTCGCTCTCGCTCGCAGAAGGAGCAATAGCCCCCTGGGCCGGTGGCCACTCTGCAGAATATTTCGGTCGATTGTTGCAAGGGTTGGCTGATGAGATGGGCTTCTCCATGGACAAGCCGTGGAGCAAGTTGACTATTAAGGCGCGCGAAGCAGTATTACATGGTTCGGATTATGAAGTTCACGTGAAGTACAAGAACCGCTACGGCCGCGTTCGCAATTACTCCACTGGATTTGAAGGTGTTCTTGGATTTATCGAGCGCAAGCACTCGGAAACTGACTCGGATTTCAGCCGCGAAAAATATGAAGCGTATATGCGCGAAACTCCCTGCCCGGTATGTAAAGGCGCCCGACTTAAGCCCGAAGTCCTTGCCGTAACGCTGGGTGGCAAAAATATTTGGGAGATATGCGAACTATCAATCGCAGATTGCGCAGTATTCCTCAAGAAGATTTCACTCAACGCCCGCGAGAAGAAGATCGCAGATCGAGTTCTCAAGGAGGTTCACGCCCGGCTGGGCTTCTTGCTCGATGTCGGTTTGGATTACCTTTCACTCGAGCGCCCGGCAGCAACGCTCTCTGGTGGCGAAGCACAGCGCATCCGTTTGGCTACGCAGATCGGTTCTGGCCTCACCGGAGTCCTCTATGTTCTGGATGAACCAAGTATC
>CAIUIT010000104.1 GCA_903899375.1 uncultured Actinomycetes bacterium | reverse complement strand
CTAAAGAAGAATTTCTCCCTACCGAGAATTTATTTCTCGAACGCGGCATGGCAATTTTGAGCATTGACGGTCCGGGACAAGGTGAAGCGGAGTACGACCTACCCATTCGCGCAGATTGGGAAGTTCCGGGTAGGGCAATCGTTGATTACCTTGAAACACGTTCTGATGTAGATCCGGAGAAGATCGCGGTCTGGGGTGTAAGCCTGGGAGGTTATTACGCACCACGCTTTGCCTCCGGAGATCCACGCATAAAGGCTTGTGTATCGCTCTGCGGACCATACAACTTAGGCAAGATTTGGGATCAACTTCCAGATCTCACTCGCGAAACCTATACGGTGCGCTCATTTTCTAAGAATCAAGAAGAGGCGCAAAAGCATGCTCTCAACCTTACTAATGAAGGCCGCTTCGATCTGATCAAGTGTCCTACCTTGATTGTCGCCGGAAAAGTGGATCGCCTCTTCCCTTGGCAAGATGCTGTAAAAGTTCACGAAGCGACGAAATCTGTCAGTGAGTTATTGCTCCTAGAGCGTGGCAATCACGGTTGCGCCAATGTTCCGAATGAACATCGTTACTTCACTGCCGATTGGATGGCAGAGAAGTTGGGTCTTTCAGCAAATCTCTAAGCTTTACTTTTTTACCAGACCTGCACTTGTTTCACCCATGTAGGTCTGGTGATCAATATTAAGAATTCTGATCCAACTCTGCTGGCCGAAGGTGAGCGCAATAAAGCAGCCTAATTCAACAATTTCAGGCTCACTAAAGTGCGAATGTAACCGGGTCCAAAATGCATCATCTAAATCTAACCGCCAGGCAATCGCTTCGGCATAAGCCAGCGCCGCCTTCTGTCGGTCGTCGTATTTTTCTGATGCTTCAAAATTAAGTAGGTCGTCGTACTTCATCTCCAACAAGCCTTCGGTCGATGCCTTCTCGCTGCGCTGATTCCCACAAAATTCGCACTTTACTGTGCGAGAGATATACACCCGGCATAGCTCTTTAATCGAGTGTTCACAAACCCCGTGGTAGAAAATATCTTGCCAACTATTGGCAAAGGCCCAAAAGGCATTTGGAGCGTGTGCGCGAATCGCGCTGCTCTCTGGTCGCGGGGTGCCCTCAGTGGCACAACGTTGCATCTCTGTCTGCATTGGAGCATCCATCTGGTCGTATGGAAAGAAGGAAATTCTCTGCTTATTCTCCACGGTGCACTCCTATTTTAGATATCGGTCTAGATATGAAATTACCGTGGCAATTGCGGATTTCTGCATTTCATCTACCTCGATCGTGCCCTCTGCATTTCTAACAGGAAAAATGTACCCATGTAATGGGTGATCGTAGGTAACCCACTCCACATTCTTTTTTGCTTCTTCCAGCAACTCATAACTTACTCGGAAAATTCCCTGCAGGGGATCATCGTCGCGACCCATCACCAGCATTGGAATGTCGATCTCAGCAATTCGACTCTTCGCTACCTGATCATCAATGCGAGTACGAACATAGAGAGGATTGCTCATCACCATCTCTTCTATATTCCGTAAACCAGATTCTGGATTGACCTTGGCGGTACTATCTGGAGTGAGAGCCAAGAATTCGTGGTTTGCTGGTTCGCAAGCAACGCCAACCTTTACAACTCCAACATATTGCGAAGCAATCTTGAAAAGCATCTCTCCCGCATGACTTACGCCAACGTGGCCACAGCGTTCGCTATCAATTCTAAGATCTGCTTTTACATTTTCGATAATTGAAATCTCGTCTTCGTACTCCAGAGGAGCGCGATTCATCAGCTGCATGCCTTGTCGAACATCCACTTTGAGTGCGCCACCATTGTGGTAACCGAGTTCAACTTCAGCTCTGTACCTTCCCCATGCACAGGCATACCCCGCGGCCAGTAAGCGATCCATGATGTAACTAAAGCGTTCTATGCGATCTTCCAACCATTCGAAACCGACACCGCCATTGCCATATGCAAGAAAGATAAATGGGAATGGACCGGTTCCTTCTGGGACGCGCATTACATATGGCGCATAGAGCCCATCCATAGTGCGAGCCAAGAAATATTCTGCGGGGATCGGTGAATCTCCTACCTTATTTACCTTGACGGGCACTTGTGGGTCGAACGCATGTAGCATCTGGAAAGACTACTTTATTTACTGTGCTCTTGCTAGAGCACTGATATCCGCCATCACTCCATCAAGTTCATTGGTTGGAAGGTATTTATTACGTAAATCAATCAGAGTCTTAAGCGAGGGTAGGTCGATCTTTCCGCCTTGTACTAACCCATGGATTGGATCGATCAAGGTGTTGTAATGATCGAGCGCCTGGGCTGAATTCAGTTCTAGATTTCTCTTGGCTATATCGATGATAAGCCGAGCATGTTCACCCGTTAAAATCTCGTTTATTACTTGATTTATGATCTCTGTTAAGGCGAGCATGGAATGAGAAGGTTCGCTGACCGCCGTTAGTACTGAGCCGATGTAAGGACCGATTGCTGATACATCAGCGATCTTTCGTGCCCCTTGCGAAATAGCCTTTATTTCATTTCCCGCATTGAGAATTGTGGAATCTATACTTCCTCCAACGAGTGCAACTTGTCTCTTGGGAGTCGAACCAAGGTTTTTGACGGAGTAGCTTTTATATGCAATTCCTTGTTGCGAGAGAAGTTCATATCCGACGAAGGCAAAGCCGGAAGTCGGAACATCAACTCCAAAAGTTAAAGGTGCCAAATCCACGTCAGGTGCGTAACAAAGCGAGAGTCCAAGTCCGCGATCTATCGCCCCTAAGATTTTTGCATCAAGTTTCCTGCCTAAGGGGTTTTCGCTTAAATATCGATAAGCCAAGACATTATCGGGACTGGTGATTAGAACATCTATTTCGGAGCGCTCTAGCATCTCAAAAGCTGCTGGGGATGAGGGAACCGAAATCTCATCGACTTTAATCCCAGAATCCGCTAAATAGCCCATACTCTTCGCGACCTCAATCAAAATGGATTTGGTGAAAGTTCCGACTCTGATTGAGTTCATAAGAGTGATGGTAACTAATTTGGAACGGAGAAAGGGCTTGGTAAGGGATAATAGCGAAGTGAAACTCCCATTCCAGATACGAATTCTCCTGCTTGGGGTATTGCTCTCTGCTGTGGGCAATGGGTTGGTTTTCTCATTCCTCTTTATTTACCTCCATGAAGTTCGGGGAATCCCATCTGGTGTTGTCGGACTCATCTCCGCCTACGGGGCAATTATCGGATTGATGCTATCTCCGATCGTTGGAACTTTGGTCGATCACTGGGGACCCAAGCCAGTTCTATACACCTCGCTACTCATTAGCGCTTGTGGTTACTTCAGTATGGGTTCTATTCACGGAGTTACAAGCGCGTTAATGGTCACAACTATATGTGCGATAGGTCAGAGCGCGATGTGGCCCAGCCAGAGCGCGATCGCGGCTGAACTGACTACAGAAACGCAGCGACCACGTTACTTTGGTTCTCAGTTTGCTCTTATGAATTTTGGTATGGGTCTTGGTGGATTACTTGCTTCGTTGGTAGTCAATGTCAAAAATCCCCAAACCTTCGTCAATCTCTACCACGGCGATGGGCTCTCCTACCTTGTCTATTTTGCTGTCATCCTCTTTGTTCGTGGAGTCGGACATCGCAGCAGCGAAGAGCGTGTCGAGAATTCCAACCGTAGTGGCGGGTGGAGTGAGGTACTGCGCGATCGAGTTTTTATTAAATTCTGGTTAATCTCTATTGGCGCAATTTTCTGCGGTTATGCGCAGCTAGAAGTCGGCTTCACCGCATTCTCCTCGATGGTCGCCAAGGTGCAGCCTGCTGATATTGCCTGGGCTTTTGCCGCTAACACTTTCTTAATTGCAATAGCGCAACTTTGGTTTGTAAAGCGCATGGAAAAAGTCGACCGTAGAAAATCAATCGCTCTCGCTGCATTCTTTTGGGCGTTAGCCTGGCTCTCACTTGCCTTCGCAGGAATTGTGCACTCACAAGCCTTGGTATTGGTCATTATCTGCCAAATTGTTTTTGGAGTTGGCGAAATGATCTGGTCACCGATAATGCCTTCCATCGTTAATCAGTTGGCACCCGAGCATTTACGCGGTCGTTATAACGCCGCTTCAACGAGCATCTGGACAATTGCCTCCATCATGGGGCCGGTTCTAGCTGGCGTACTCCTTGGCGCAGGTTTGCAATGGATATGGATTGCAAGTTTGGTTGCTGGCCTATCGATAGTCGCCTTTGCAGTGATGCGCCTGCACTTACCGGAGCGAAATCAGGACGAAAAAAGTACTGGAGCCTCGGGCCGGGATTGAACCGGCGACCTGCCCATTACGAGTGGGCTGCTCTACCACTGAGCCACCGAGGCGCAATGCGTAAGAGTACCCTGTGCGTTATGGAACTATCTGCCATCCTCTGCAATCACGTTGAAACCCCGAATGGGCTTTTGTACATCTCTGGGGGTGGAATTGACCGCGTGACCGTGCCCGCTGGGGTTCTCGCCCCGTGGCCAATAAACGTTGCGATAGCAGTGCAGGTGAAGGTCCCTTGGGATATGACCAATCGTGATCATCTATTGCTTATTCGCTTACAAGACATCGACGGCCAAGATGTTCTATTGCCAACCAGCCCCGACACCTTTGGGCCATTTAGAGCTGAGATGAGTTTCCAAGTTGGTCGCCCCGAAGGACTAGAACCAGGTGAGTGGCAGGTAATCAACCTTGGTTTCAATATGCCAATGTTACCAATTCCACGTTTAGGTTCTTATCTTTTTACCTGTGAAATTGATGGTGAAGAATTAGAGCGTGCTCGATTTAAAGTAACCCAAGGAGTTTAATCAACGCGAATTTCGCCAGTTGGAGTTTGTAGATAGACCGCAACAATTCCAGTCTCTCCATCGTTCGTTGATGCATCTACCCAAATGATTTCGACATCGCCGATTGCTTCTGAAACTTCAGATCCAGCATATTCCTTAATCTTCTCTTTATCACCAGCAAATTCAACCTTAGTGATCGAAGCGGTTGCGATTCCATCCTTAGATGGATGATCAGATGTAAGCCATTGAATAAAGAATGGTAGTTGCTTATCTTGCAAAATATCGTTGACGCCGATCTGCTTCCAACGCAGATCAGTACCATCGGGTTTCATGCGATGACCTTCTGCTGCCAGACGACCAATCCGAGTTTCAATTGGTTTAATGTCGTCGGTCGATAAGACCCACGTCAACCAACCTCCACCTTCATTTGCGCGCTTGGAAACTGCGCGTCCAAATGCATTGCTATCTGTAGCTGGATGATCGAGGGGGCAAACAACTTCAAGATAATGACCATTCTGAAGTGGGGCTGTGAAATTTCGGGTTCCAAAACGAGGGTGAATACCACCGTCGACGAAGGTCGTTCCTAACTTGGAGCCTAGGCGTTGAACGGTGTCAGAAAGTTGTTCGTGACTGGTTACGTAGGAAACGTGATCGAGGCGCATAGGGAAATACTGCCGTATCCCAAGGGGTACTTTTTACCAACTTGGGGATTAGGCCGTGATCGCTGCGGAGAGGGCGGCGTCGGTATCGCAGGTAATGTCATGGACGGGAAGCTTCCCGGTCAGCAGATAGTGATTCATGGCCTTATCTACGCAGGCACTGCCCCGGTTGGCGCCGGTATGACCATCCCCATTTAAGGTGATCAGAGTGCTGTTGAGCAGCGCTTTGTGTAGCGATTTGGCCCACTGGTAGGGCGTGGCAGGATCACGGGTAGTGCCAATAACTAAGAGCGGGTTAGTGGTTAGGTGGGTAAGAACTGGGGCCGCAACAGGCTTGGCCTGCCAGTAGAGACAAGGCAGCCCTGAAAATGCGAGGTAGGGCCCGAAGATGGGCGCGGCGGCGGCAAAGTTCTTTGCATCAGCCTGTATCTGACTCAATGTGCGCGGATCTTTAAAATCCAGGCAAGAAACGACTTCAGCAATATCGGTTTGATTAGATACATAATGGCCATTTTTATCGCGTTCGTTATAAGAGTCAGAGAGCAGAAAGAAACCGAAGGGATTCTTATTCGTAAACGCTTCTGTTAACGCCTTTGCCAATAAGGGCCATCCATTTGTCGGGTCGTACAGCGAAGCGGCAATTCCAGTTACGACCAGCGACTCGGAGAGCTGGCGATGATTGCGATCCACTAATGGTTTGGTTCGCGAAGTCTGTAAGAATGTTTGAATTTGCTTTATTGAGAAGGTCGGATTTGCTGCTACAAAAGATTTCAATGCGGTATCGAAACCGACCGCCTGTGCAATATTTTGATCGCGCACAGGAATGTTTGGGTCGACGGCACCATCCAACACCATGAGACCGGTCGTCTTTGGATATAGAGCTGCATAAAGGGTTCCAAGGAAAGTTCCATATGACTTACCGATGTAATTTAGCTTTGGCGACTTGAGAAGTATCCGCAAAAGTTCCATATCTCGAGCGGTTTCTAGTGTTGAGTAGTGACCCAACTTATTTCCTGCCGACATCGCACATGCAGAGGCCATCAATTTCGAAGAAGAGATTGCAGCAGCTAGATCAGCTGGAGTCTGCACAGAGCCATCTCCACCAAGGAAATAGTCCTCTTGTGGGTCCGTTAAGCAACGAATGGGCTGTGAGAGATTAACTCCGCGTGGATCAAACCCGATTAAATCATAAACGTCTTCAATCTTCATTGAAACAATAGAGTCAGCGGCCTCTACATATTGGATCCCAGAACCACCTGGCCCCCCAGGATTCATAATGAGGGAGCCGAGGCGCTGGGACGGGATATTCGCCACATGTTTAATCACTTGCAAAGTGAATGTGTCGCTCTTGATATGGTTGTAATCCACAGGTACTTTGAATTGAGCGCATTCAAAGCCGCTATTGCACGGAGTCCACTTAAGAGTCTGTGACTGCAATGTTGCCAAAGTCCACGTTTGACTGGCGAAGGCGGGGGAAACAAAGCTGGAGAGAGCTGCAGAGAAAGCTGCAAATATCGCAATAGTGCGTCTCATCGTAGTTGCACCATTAACGCCTCCACAGCAAGTAGCGGAGCAGCGTTGCGCGATAGATTGGTGCGCGTGTTCATGATTGCCTCTAGCTTCCTTAAAGTTATTTCCGATGTCGTATTACTGGCTACGATAGCAATCTCGCGCTGCATATCGCTATTGATAAGAGAGTCTTCAGATTTCATCCCACTTTGCACAAGTAAGGTGTCACGATAGAAGGTCGCAATATCTAACAGTGCTCGATCTAAGTAATCTCGCACCATTCTAGTTTGTCTGGACTTTTGATCTTTCTCCAACTCTTTGATCGCCTTAGCCCCACCCTGAACCATTCGACTTCCCTGTTGGCCCCAAGCTTCTTTTAAGGCAGAACTCTCAAGGTCGTTCCTCTTCTCGGCATCCGTCTCGGCTTCCCGTTTGGCGGCATCGACCAATAATTGGGCACATTTAAATGCTGAGGCGATATCGGTAATAGTCAGAGGGAGTTTCAGAATATCCGTACGTCGAGTCCGCGCTTCTGGGTCATTGGCTAAATAGCGGGCTCGCCCAATATGTCCTTGGGAGGCGCGCGCCGAAAGTTCGGCGACGGAATGTGAAATTAGCTCGCCCTCCAAAAGTTTAGTAACGGCCGCGATAGATGGGGTGCGCAATATTAAGTTTCTGGTACGCGAGCGAATAGTAGGAAGCACGTCAGTAAGAGTTGGCGCGCAAAGTAGCCAGACCGTTCGTAAACCCGGCTCTTCAATTGCTTTGAGTAACGCATTCGCTGCCGATTCGGTCAAGCGATCAGCATCTTCAATAATCACTACGCGATATTGAGCAACGGCTGGGCTCCATGAGGCTCTGGTAATTAGATCTCGAACTTCATCGATCTTAATAGAGAGACCTTCGGTTTTTATCAGCTCTACATCTGCATGTGTTCCTTTAAGAGCCGTAGCACAATTTACGCAGTGATTACATCCCGAGTCGGGACAGAGCAGGGCTGCTGCAAATGCTAAAGCGGTATTACTTCGACCCGAACCTGGTGGCCCGGTAAAGAGCCAAGCATGAGTCATGTTTTGTGATTCATCCTCATTATTCTTGGCGGCGATGGTCGCCTCTTTCAGAATTGCAACCGTCTCATTCTGATCGATAAGTGAATCAAAGACCGACATGACTACTTCTTGGTATTTTCGCGATTGATCTTCAAGAGAGGAATCGTAGACACTCGCTCGTGAATCTGCTGAGCTATCGCTTCTACGCTCTGGGTTGCATCAACTACAAAATACCGATCTGGGTCGATATTGGCCAAGTTAAGAAATTCACGGCGTACTCGTTCGTGAAAAGCGAGCGGTTCTTGTTCTAACCGATCGATGCTATCAAGTCTGCTCAAACCAATTTCAGCTGGGAGATCCAAAATGAAAGTTAGATTTGGTGTTAGTGATTCCGTCGCCCAGCGTGAAATTCGAGCGACTTCGCTTGGAAGCAAGATTCTTCCGGCACCTTGATAGGCAATAGATGAATCCAAATATCGATCTGTAATAACGACATCGCCGCGTTCAAGGGCAGGTTCTATGAGCGAAAAGACGTGATTGGCGCGATCGGCTGCATATAAGAGCGCTTCAGCGCGAGGGGAGATGGCCCCCGTCTTTGGGTCCAGCAAAATCTTTCGTAACTGCTTCCCAAGAACCGTTCCACCAGGCTCTCTAGTGACGATAACGTTTTCCCCAACGCTCACGAGATACTTCTTGAGCATCTCGGCCTGCGTGGATTTTCCAGAACCTTCGCCACCTTCAAATGCAATGAAGATCCCCTTATGCGCCTGGCCTGTGATTCCGCCTAGCTCTCCGCGGAAAGCTGCCATGATGTCCGAGAAGAAAGAAACATTGGGGCGGTCTTTCATACGCTTATATGAGAATATCCCGACAACTAGACCAATAATTCCAGCACCAAACATCGTGAATGAAGCACCACTGTAATGAAGGTGAATGTTATTTACGGTGAATTGATGACGGCCGATAGATGCAGCAATTACCGGCGCGATTGCAAGAACGAGAACTAAAGAGATGCGAATAAGTGATTGCACGAAGGCAAAAATGCGACCGCGGACCTCGTCTTCCACTTCCATACCGAGCATGGTGAATCCAGTGACCCACGACAAGCCGGCGAAAGCTCCAAGAAAGATCGTTATCAACATTGCCAGAACCAAGTTAGAGACGAGCGATAGAACTACCAAAAATGCTGAAGAGATGGTGAGTGAGATACCAAAGATGCGACGTCTAGAGAATTGACCGAATATTTTTGGTCCGAGCCAAATTCCCAGGGCAAGACCTGTGAATACAGAACCGAAGAGAATTCCGTACGCGGCATCTCCAGCGTTGAGGTCGCCCACAAAAGTTCGAGCAAGACCAATTACAGCTCCTGCTGCGAAAAAGGCTCCAAGCATTCCGAGAATCAATCCACTAATAACCTTTGATTGCGATACAAATTTAAATCCATCAATAAGAGACTTTCCAATATTGTCATTCACTGCGCTCTTTGAAGCGGCGCCTTTAGGAATAGTCTGTAATTGATAAACCACCCATGCGGTATATAAAAATGAAATTGCATCGATATAAAGGGCCAAGTCAGCCGTAGAGGCATATCGTGCATTAGAAATCGACGTCAGAGTTGCTGCGACACCGGCCAGAATTGCAAACATCAAAGCAGCAACGGGAGCGCTTCCATAACTCGCTAACAGGGTCATTTGATTTGCGGATTCGAGCTTGTCCTTCGGCACGAGATTAGGAACAGAGGCCTCTTTGGCCGGCGACCAGAAAAGCGTGATGGATTCAACGATCACCGTTGCGGTATAGAGCCAGATGTAATTGTGAACGATGGGAATCGAGAGGTAGAAACCGAATCGTAAAATGTCGCACACGATCATCAAGCGACGGCGGTCAAAGCGATCGGCGATAACTCCGGCTATTGGTCCTAAGAGAACTGCTGGCAATAGCCGTACGATAAAGACACCCGCGATAGCAAAGTTGGCTTTCTTGTAGTTTCCGCCTGCTAGTTCTTGAGCGAGGGCAGTAGTGGCCAAGAGACCGAGCCAATCTCCGAAGGAGGAGAAGGCCATGCTCTTCCAGAGCTTGCGGAAGGCCGGGATAGCAAGAACGCTACGAGACTCCGATTGCGCCGGAGCCGATGGGTATGGCAGCGCTTGAGACATGGGTTAAGCCTAGAGGCTAGCGACAGAAGTAGCTTTGCCCTTGCCAGAGGCGGCTTTCTTCTTGGTTTTAGGTGCTCCAGTGGCTTTTACCGTCTTAGCGGTCAGGGTGGGAGCGCTCTTCTTTGCTCGCGTTGACTTCTTCTTTACACGAGTTGCGCCACCATTTTCAGCCTCCCAAGCCCGTCGCCCAGCCAATAACTCCATGCCACGTTCAAGGGTAAGGAATTCGACGGTATCCCCACGACGCAGCGTTGCGTTGGTCTCTCCATCGGTGACGTAAAGACCGAAGCGGCCATCTTTAACGAGAACCGGGCGCTGGGATGCAGGATCAACACCTAAATCTTTAACTGGTGGCTTTGCAACACCCCGGCGGCGCACCTTTGGCTCTTTATAAATTGCGATTGCTTCATCCAGAGAGATGTCAAAGAGTTGATCTTCAGAGGTAAGGGTTCGAGAATCACTTCCCTTTGTTAAGTAAGGTCCGTAGCGACCGTTCTGAACGGTGATCGTTTCATCTTCATATTCACCAAGCGTTCTTGGCAGAGACATCAACTTGAGAGCATCATCCATCGTGATCGTATCTAGCGTCATTGTGGAAAGGAGTGATGCCGTCTTAGGTTTCGGAGCATCCTTCTTCTTGCGAGGTTTCTTGAGTTCGCCGGTCTTCTTATCAACAACCAATTCTGGTTCAGGAAAGATTTGAGTGACGTATGGACCAAAGCGACCCGACTTTGCTACAAGTGGATATCCGGTGAGGGGCTCAACTCCCAATTCACGTTCACCCGATGGTTTGGCCAACAATTCAATTGCCACATCAAGCGTCAGTTCATCGGGGGCCATGTTCTCTGGGATGTTGGCAAACTTGCGATTATCACCTTCGCCTTGCTGGATATATGCCCCATAGCGACCCACTCGAATTTCAATATCTTGACCCATCTTCATCGTGTTGATCTGTTGCGCATCAATCGCGCCGAGATCGGAGGCCAGCGCTTCTAGGCCAGGTACATCATCATGGCCATAGAAGAAACGCGTTAACCACTCAACCCGATCGGCTTCACCATTTGCGATCTTGTCGAGATCCTCTTCCATCGATGCAGTGAATTCGTAGTCGACTAACTTAGAAAAGTGTTGTTCCAATAAACCAGTAACGCTAAATGCCAAAAATGTAGGGACGAGTGCTCGACCACGTTTGGCAACGTAACCGCGGTCCTGAATGGTGCTCATGATTGAAGCAAAAGTTGAAGGGCGACCAATTCCCAACTCTTCCAATTTCTTAACCAGAGATGGTTCTGTATAGCGTGCGGGGGGCTTAGTTTCGTGACCTTCATAGGAATATTGCTTGACGCCAACAATGTCACCGATAGCCATTGGGGGCAGACGCTTGGATTCATCATCGGCCTCTGGCGCACCCTCTTCCAGCACATCTTCGTATGCTGCTAAGAAACCAGGAAAAGTGAGAACAGAACCGTTGGCGCGGAAGATTGCGTTTGCACCAACATTTGTAGAAACTTCGAAGTCAACGCGCATCTGCATCTTCTTGGCATCGGACATCTGTGATGCAATTGTTCGCTTCCAAATCAAATCATAAAGTGCAAATTCGTCGCGACTGAGCTCTGGGGCTAGCTCACCGGGAGTTTTAAAGGTTTCTCCAGCGGGACGGATCGCTTCATGCGCTTCTTGGGCATTCTTCGTCTTACCTTCATATACCCGTGGAGTTGGTGGAATGTATTCCTTGCCGTACAAAGAGGTGGCCTGGGCCCGAGCCGTAGAAATTGCCGATTGCGAAAGCGTTACCGAATCTGTTCGCATATAGGTGATGTAGCCATTTTCATAGAGTCGTTGCGCGATACGCATTGTTATTTGCGCACCCCAACCTAAACGCGAGCCGGCATCTTGCTGCATTGTTGAAGTTGTGAACGGCGCCTTTGGACGTTCAGTGCGAGGTGATTCTTCGGTACTTATTACCGTGAGTTTCGATCCAACCAAGCTCTGAGTTAATGCATTTGCAGAGGTTTCTTCCAATAAGAGGATGTTGCCAATTGATTTCTCTTTAAGTCCACCGGTTTCGTCAAAGTCATTTGTTGTGGCCACGCGCTTACCGTCGAGTGAAAGGAGGCGAGCGGTGAAATTCTGATCCGTCTCTGCTTTGAGATCCCACCATGCAGAAGAAATAAATGCCATTCGCTCACGTTCGCGTTCAACGATCAAACGTGTCGCCACTGATTGCACACGGCCAGCGCTGATCCGTGGCATGACTTTCTTCCATAAAACGGGAGAGAGGCGATAGCCGTATAAACGATCGAGCACTCGACGAGTTTCTTGGGCATCTACCAAGCGATAATCCAGATCGCGGGTATTTTTAGCGGCCTCTTGGATCGCCTCTTTTGTGATCTCATGAAAGACCATGCGGCTAATAGGAATCTTTGGACGCAATACTTCTATCAAATGCCAAGCAATCGCTTCGCCCTCGCGGTCCTCATCGGTAGCCAGAATCAGTTCATCGGCTCCCTTCATGAGCGCTTTAAGTTCATTCACCTTGGCACGCTTATCTGGGTTAATGACATAGAGCGGAGCAAAATCCTCCGCGATATTTACACCCTCTTTAGCCCATGCAATCTTCTTATATTCAGCAGGAATATCAGCGGCACGTTGCGGTAGATCACGAATATGACCAACAGAGGCTTCGACTACGTAGTCATCCCCTAGAAAGGCGCCAATTTTGCGCGCCTTTGCAGGGGACTCCACGATCACAAGCTTGATACCCAAATTCATCAACTCCTAAAAGGCCGAACGGCAAGCGACTTCAATCACGTTATGCGATTGCGGTAGAAGCTCTCCTGTTGCGCACTAGGGCGTAGATGATAACAAGAACAGCGACTAGAGCGATGAGTGCACTCTCGACCTTGTGACCACCAAGTGAGAAGGAAACGATCGCTGGTGTAATCAACAGTGCAACTAAGTTCATAACCTTGAGCAGAGGGTTGATTGCAGGACCAGCGGTATCTTTAAATGGATCTCCTACGGTGTCACCAACGATGGTGGCATGATGAGAATCAGATCCCTTGCCGCCGTGATGTCCATCTTCAACCATCTTCTTTGCGTTATCCCACGCACCACCTGAGTTTGCGAGGAAGACTGCCATCAGGGTTCCGGTACCGATTGCACCAGCGAGGTAAGCACCCAGTGCACCTACGCCAAGGCCGAAGCCAACTGCAATGGGAGCCATAACAGCGAGTAGGCCAGGTGCAACAAGTTCACGCAAGGAATCGCGTGTGCAAATGTCTACAACGCGTCCATATTCTGGCTTCTCGGTTCCATCCATAATTCCAGGATGTAACCGGAACTGCTCGCGAACTTCAACAACAACTGCACCCGCTGCGCGAGAAACCGCATTAATTGCTAAACCTGAGAACAGGAATACAACTGATGCGCCGATGATAAGACCAACCAAGTTACGTGGGTTAGCAATATCTAAAATCCCTTGGAATTGCAGATTGAGATTAGCGGCCGTCTTACCAGCGTCGCTCACTGCTTTGAGAATCGCATTTGTAAATGCCCCGAAGAGTGCGGTTGCGGCAAGTACAGCAGTAGCGATTGCGATGCCTTTGGTAATTGCTTTTGTAGTATTACCGACTGCATCTAGTGAGGAGAGAATCTGTCCGCCTTCGCCCTCGACATCGCCCGACATTTCAGCAATGCCTTGTGCGTTATCAGAGATTGGCCCAAAGGTATCCATCGCAACAATTACTCCGACGGTGGTTAACAAACCTGTTCCAGCGAGCGCAATTGCAAAGAGACTGAGAACTATCGAACCATGTCCCAAGATAAAGGCGCCGAATACCGCCGAAGCGATTAGTAGAGCTGAATACACTGCAGACTCAAAACCAATTGCAATACCAGCCAAGATTACGGTTGCAGAGCCAGTATTCGACGATGCAGCGACATCATTAACTGGACGTCGACCAATCTCTGTGAAGAAACCAGTAAGGAGCTGAATAGCCGCAGCTAGAACGATTCCGATGAGAACTGCACCAAAGGTCAAGATACGTGGATTAACGTTACTTGCTGCATGAGAAGGATCTAAACCAACAAGTAGCTTCATGGATCCAGGTAGGTATGTGAAGGTTGCAAAACCAACGAGCACTGCAGAAATAATTGCTGATAAGAAGAATGAGCGATTAATTGCCTGCATTGCAGATCGATCTGTTGGACGCAAGCGAGTGATAAAGATTCCGATAATTGCAGTCACGATTCCAATTGCAGGAACGATCAATGGATAGATCAAGCCTGCATCACCGAATCCGGCCTTACCAAGAATAAGCGCTGCAACCAATGTAACCGCATAGGATTCAAAGAGGTCCGCTGCCATTCCGGCGCAGTCACCGACGTTGTCACCGACGTTGTCAGCAATTGTTGCCGCATTACGAGGATCATCTTCAGGAATATTCTTTTCAACTTTGCCGACAAGGTCTGCTCCAACATCGGCAGCCTTAGTAAAGATTCCGCCACCAACACGCATAAACATGGCGAGCATTGCAGCACCAAAACCAAAGCCTTCAAGTACATCGGGAGCGTTTTCGCGATAGATGATGACCACAAGTGAAGCTCCGAGAAGTCCCAGTCCAACAGTCGTCATTCCTACAACGCCGCCGGTACGGAAGGCGATCTTCACAGCATTCGCTGCCGACTTCTGTCTGGCTGCTTCAGCCACGCGGACGTTAGCGCGAACTGCGAGCCACATGCCGTTGTACCCAACGCCAGCACTGAAGAGCGCTCCGAGTAGGAAGAAGACCGAGCGTCCAATGCGGATATCGGTGTGCCCGGGTAGGGCGAAAAGGAGTACAAAGACGATTCCCACGAATGCTGAGAGAGTCTTAAATTGGCGATTGAGATATGCAGCTGCGCCCTCTTGAACGGCGGCGGCAATCTCCTTCATCTTTTCTGTTCCGTCTGATTGAGCCAAGACCTGAGCACGCAGACCGTAGGCGATGGCAAGGGCTAGAAGGGAGACTCCAAGGACGATAAATACGTAAATCAGATTGGTTCCTGTGACGTGCACGGGTGTAGACACTATTTTGGCTCCTCGTTGAGTTGATAGGCGCGGTGCATATTTGGTTTAAGGGGACCTGAGGGGTGAAAGGTTACACATATATATAAGGACTATTACAAATTTAGGGGAAGTAATCGCTATCGTTAGCCCCCTATGAGCTTTATAAGCGTGACCTCAGCCCTTAATTCCAACTATTCACTAGCCATAATCTTCGCCATCTTGGCGCTCGAGACGGGTCTGCCCCTAATAATTGGACTCCCCGGGGATACCTTGCTCATCACGGCGGGGCTATTCGCTGCCGGCATCGGCAGCACCCATGGCCATCACCTCAATATTGCCTTGGTTGCTATCGGAGCACCGATATCGGCAATTCTCGGATCCCAATTCGGGCATTGGCTCGGTTGGCATTACGGAATCAAAATCTTTAGCAGACCCGACTCCAAGTTCTTTGACCCAGGCAAGATCAAATCAGCTGAAAAGTACATCACCAAGTATGGTCGGGGTCGCGCCATCGTCCTAGGCCGCTTTATTCCAGTTATTCGTGGGTTGATTAATCCACTCTCAGGAATTATCCGTGTCCCCTTTAAGACCTTCGCTTTTTGGAATGTCTTGGGCGCAATTATTTGGACTCAGGTTCTTATCTGGGGTGCCTATGCAGCAGGAAACACATTTGCTAACACGATCTCCAAATACCTCACCGATATCATCTTGGTGATTGCTGGAGTTACCGTCCTACCTTTAGGCTGGGAAATCTTCAAAGAGTGGCGCTCACGCAAGCACCTCTCTTAAATTACAAACCGAGATCAGCTAGTTGAAATGCAGCTCGATATTCCAAGCCAGCGTCTTGAACTGTAGACGCGGCTCCACGTTCCACAATAACTGCAACTCCAACAACGATTGCTCCAGCTTCTTTAAGCGCTTCAACTGCGGTGAGAACTGAACCACCCGTGGTCGATGTATCTTCAACTGCAAGAACTCTTTTGCCCGCAACATCTGGACCTTCGATACGACGTTGTAAACCATGCGCCTTCTCTGCTTTGCGAACTACAAAGGAATCCAATTTTCGACCGCGTTGACCAGCTATATGCATCATCGCTGTCGCGACAGGATCGGCACCGAGAGTTAATCCGCCGACAGCTTCATAGTCCCAATCTTTTGTGAGTTCGAGCATCACCTCTCCAACGAGTGGCGCAGCAATTGAATCAAGAGTTATACGTCGTAAATCCACGTAATAGTCTGCTTCTTTTCCAGAGGAGAGAACTACCTTTCCGTGGACTACAGCTTTGTTGAGTATCTCTTGCTTGAGTGCTTCGCGTGATGTCATGGTGAAACCCTATCTACTCTTCTTTATAAATCATGACACTCTGTCCTGAGCGCTTGGCGATCGCTTTGGTCGGGTTGGCTGCAATAAGTGCATCTACCTCGGTACGGAGAATTGCAACCTCAAGAGCCATATTTGCGACTGCTGATTCGAGCTCCATAATCCGCTTAATTCCAGCCAAATTAATGCCATCTCCGACCAAACGTTGAATATTTCGGAGTGAGGCGATATCACGGAGTGAATAGCGGCGCCCTCTGCCTGAAGCGCGCCCAGGTGAGACCAAACCTATGCGGTCGTATTGTCGGAGCGTCTGGGGGTGCATTCCAGATAATTCTGCAGCAATTGATATTACATAAACCGCTTGGTCGTCATCGGGTTGTGAATCAAGGTTCATGCTCCCGCCCTCTCTTTGAGGTCTTTACGAGGTGATTCATTCTCTGTTAACTCTGCAAATTCTTGAAGCGCACTCTTTGCCTTACTATCGAGCCGTTGTGGAACATGCACTTCTACAGTAATTAGTAGATCACCTGTTTGAAAGTCTTTTGTAACTCCACGGCCTTTAACCCGCAAAACTTTTCCATTTTGAGTGCCCGGGGCAAGTCTCACCGTTACATCTTCTCCATTGAGTGTCGGTACAGAAATATCACCACCAAGAGCAGCCTCTGTAAATGTGACTGGTAGGGTCATTAATAAATTCTGTCCGTCGCGTGTAAAGACGGGATGTTTAGTGACATGGATAATAATGAATAGATCGCCAGGACCGGCTTGGCCTGAAGATCCCCGCCCTTTAAGTTTTATCTTTCCGCCATCTTTAATTCCAGCGGGAACTCGAGTAGTGATTGTTTGATCATTGACCCGCAGGTTAATTTCACGGCCGAATATCGCATCACGAAATGAGATTGTGGTTTCGGTTTGTAAGTCTTGACCTCTTCTAGGAGCGCGATTACCCCCGCCGAATAAGGTGGAGAAAATATCGTTTTGGGAGCCGCCTCCAAAAATATCTTCGAAATTGCCGCCGTTAAAGCCGCCGGATTGAGCTTGTTGTCCGCCACGTGGCACACGCCCTGTTGTAAATGCTTCGCGCATCTCTTGGTATTCAGCGCGCTTCTTATCATCTGAAAGAACTTCATAGGCTTCTGAAACCTCTTTAAAGCGATCCTCTAATTTCTTATCGCCTTTGGTTTTGTCGGGGTGTAAATCTTTAGCTAATTTTCGATATGCCTTTTTGATTACCGTGGCATCATCGCTTTTTGAAACGCCAAGGATCCTGTAGAGGTCCTTTTCATACAGATCCTTGGCGGCCATTTACTTCAACTTCTCTCTACCTGTTATTACTCGGGATCGGTCACAATCACTTGAGCTGGACGTAAAACACGCTCTTTAAACTTATAACCGGGGCGCAAAACTTTTGTAACTTGAGTCTCTGTAACGCCAGGGGATGTTTCGTGCATCAGAGCTTCATGAATATTAGGATCAAAGTTAACGCCAGTATCGACAAATTTAGTTAATCCCAACTTTGTCGTTGTTGCCGTCAACGCATCCGCCACAGCTTTGAAGCCACCCAAAAGCTCGCCATGTTCTTCTGCCCGATCAATGTCGTCCAAGGCGGAGAGAAATTGCGCGAGGACTAGACCTGTGACAACTTCTGTTGATTCACTGCGCTCTTTATCGATGCGCTTGCGATAGTTCTGGAAGTCAGCTTGCAACCGTTGTAGATCGCTCGTCAAAACCGCTACGGGATCAACGTCTGCAATTGCTTCAGCGACGGCAGCAGAGAGCGCTTGTTCGGCGCTCTCCTCGCCCATAGATTCTTCTGTCATTACTGCTCTTCTACAATTTCGGCATCTTCGACTCCATCATCAGCCTTCGGAGCTTCCGAAGATTCTGCTGCACTTGCGGCGTAGAGAGATGCTCCAAGTTCTTGACTTAAAGTAGAGACTTTTTCAGTAGCAGATTTGATGGCGTTCATATCGGCTCCGGCTAGTGCACTCTTGAGGTCTCCAAGAGCGCTCTCAACATCTGCCTTTTTAGAAGCAGTTTCGCCTTGAGACAACTTCTCGTCATTATCTTTGATGAATTTTTCGGTCTGATAAACGAGGCCATCACCCATGTTGCGAGTTTCGGCTTCCTCGCGTCGCGCCTTATCTTCTTCAGCGTGGGCTTCAGCGTCCTTCACCATGCGCTCGATCTCTTCCTTGGAGAGAGACGATCCACCACTAATCGTGATCTTCTGCTCTTTACCAGTACCAAGATCCTTGGCGCCTACATGCAAGATTCCATTGGCATCAATATCGAAGGTGACTTCGATCTGGGGAACTCCACGTGGAGCTGGAGCTAGTCCAGTGAGTTCAAACATCCCAAGGCGTTTGTTTGCGCTGGCGATCTCGCGCTCACCTTGGAAGACCTGAATCTGAACAGCTGGCTGATTGTCATCAGCGGTTGTGAAGATCTCTGAGCGTTTTGTAGGAATTGTGGTGTTCTTCTCTATCAACTTCGTCATAACTCCACCCTTGGTTTCGATACCAAGTGAGAGAGGCGTGACGTCGAGAAGGAGGATGTCTTTGACATCACCTTTGAGAACTCCAGCTTGTAGAGCGGCTCCGACAGCTACAACCTCATCAGGGTTTACACCCTTGTTAGGCTCTTTGCCGCCAGTAAGTTCACGAACTAAATCAACTACAGCAGGCATACGCGTTGAGCCACCAACCAAGACAACGTGATTGATATCGGCGATAGGAATACCGGCATCTTTTAATACAGTTTGGAATGGGCCTTTGCAACGTGCTAACAAATCTGCCGTCATGTTTTCAAATTGAGCGCGTGTGATTGTCTCGTCCAAGAACAATGGATTCTTCTCTGCATCAACTGTGATGTATGGAAGGTTGATTGAAGTCTGTGCCGAAGCAGAGAGTTCGATCTTCGCTTTCTCTGCAGCTTCGCGAACACGCTGCATCGCCATCTTGTCCTTAGTTAAATCAATGCCGTTAGCTTTTTTAAATGTTGCAACAAGGTGGTCTACAAGCGATTGATCCCAATCATCGCCACCGAGGTGGTTATCTCCACTCGTTGCTTTAACTTCAATTACGCCTTCTCCCATTTCGAGAAGCGATACGTCAAAGGTTCCGCCACCAAGGTCGAATACCAAAATGGTTTGTTCGTGGTCTCCCTTGTCGAAGCCGTATGCAAAAGCCGCTGCAGTTGGCTCGTTGACGATACGTAAAACATTGAGGCCAGCGATCTCGCCGGCTTCCTTTGTTGCCTGACGTTGGGCATCATCAAAATATGCGGGTACGGTAATGACAGCATCTGAAACGACATCGCCAAGATATGACTCAGCATCGCGCTTGAGCTTCATCAAGATACGTGCGGAGATCTCTTGAGGTGTGTACTTCTTGCCATCTACATCCATGCTCCAGTTGGTGCCCATGTGGCGCTTTACTGAGCGGATGGTGCGATCCACGTTGGTGACTGATTGACGCTTGGCGACCTCTCCGACCAAGACCTCGCCATTCTTAGCGAATGCGACGATCGATGGAGTGGTGCGAGCACCCTCAGCATTGGCGATAACGGTGGGTTCTCCACCTTCCAGCACGCTCACGCAGCTGTTGGTTGTTCCTAAATCGATTCCTACGGCTCTAGCCATTTGTATCTCTCCCTCTTTCACGCCCCATTTAGGGGTTCCTGCCCGCTTTACGTCTGGGCCTGACCGAATTCTCGTCCTTGAGTCCCAAAGTGTCAAAAGATTGAGTCTGGGTGGCTCAAGTTAGAGTTATTCAGGTAACAGAGTGGGTGGAGAGTTTATTCCCAGCGCTGTGGGATCCGATGGTGAGGAAGCGCTTGGAGAATGAGGGCAGCGAGTAACCCTCCGATTAATCCGCCAACATGGGCGTGCCAATCGACGTTCGGTATCGCGAAACCGATGACAAGGTTGAGGACCAAATAGGCCATCACTTGACGGTAATCCACGCCCATCTTTTTGCCAGTCAGGGCCATTGCGCCAAAGAGTCCAAAGATCATTCCGGAAGCTCCAACTGATGGTTGGTTCAAAGGGTCAAGTAAGAGCGATGCAAAAGAAGCACTCACGGTAGAGGCCAAAAGAATGATCGAGTAACGGGTGCGTCCATAGTAGCCCTCGACAATATTTCCAAGTTGAAAGAGGACCAACATGTTCATGCCAAGGTGTAGCCAACTGGCGTGTGTTAGAACGACAGTGAGGACGCGCCACCATTCGCCGGCATAAACACCATGAACTTGGTTGTCAGGAAAGATAGCTTTGTTAATTAATAAGAGGTGCTCTTGCAGCCCGAGTCCGCCCCATGTAATTGTGGGGGCGTAGGTAGCAACGATAAAGAATCCAGAAATAACAACTATGAGTGTTGTTGTTAAAGAATTCTTTAGCTTCATACTGTTATTCAGTAATAGTTACAGAATTTATCTTTATAGCCTCAGCTGGGCGATCGCCGGCACCAGTCTTTGCTGTCTCAATAGCATCAACAACCTTCTGTGAAGCCTCGTCTTTAACTTCGCCAAAGATAGAGTGCTTGCGGTTCAACCATGTGGTTGGAGCTGCGGTAATGAAGAATTGTGAACCGTTGGTATTTGGACCAGAGTTCGCCATCGCCAATAGGTACGGGCGATCAAAGTTGAGCTCGCCATGGAATTCATCATCGAACTTGTAACCAGGTCCACCAGTTCCGGTTCCTTGTGGGCAACCGCCTTGGATCATGAACCCAGCGATAACGCGATGAAAGATGGTGCCGTTATAGAAATCTTTCTGTGCTAGATCTGTAAAGTTCTTAACAGTCTTTGGAACATGGTTGTCGAAGAGCTCGACCAAGATGTCACCTTTAGATGTATGAAGGGTTGCTGTTGTCATTGAGTTGCCTCCGCATTAGATGTTTATTGACTTATATAAATATGGGAGTGGAGCCTAGGAGGATCGAACTCCTGACCTCCTGCTTGCAAAGCAGGCGCTCTACCAATTGAGCTAAGGCCCCATCTTTATTTCAGAATCCGTACCCTATCCGAAGTGGCTTGGGCTAGGAAATCTGGTGGGCCTGGGAGGACTTGAACCTCCGACCTCTTCCTTATCAGGGAAGCGCTCTAACCAAGCTGAGCTACAGGCCCATTTTATGGGTTTCGTGCGAGTGCCTGAGGCTACCCGACTTCAGGGATTAGCCCAAAATCTCCTCGATAACTACATCTTTCACCTGAGTAATAGAGACAACAGAGGTGCCTTCATCAAGGTTTACTAGGCGAACACCCAGGGTATCTCGACTAGTCTCTCGAATCTCTTCAACGGCAGTACGGATAACCACGCCTCCAGAGGTAATTGCAAGAATTTCATCGCCAGGAGCCACAATCATCGCGCCTACTAACGTCCCACGAGAGTTCTCATCGATCTTTGCAGCCTTTACTCCCAAACCTCCACGAGCCTGTTCGCGGTATTCATCTAATGGGGTCCGTTTTGCATAACCACCATCTGTTGCAGTCAATACAAATTGGTCTGGAGATGAACCAGAGATTGCAGCCATCGTGAGAAGTTGATCGTCGGTTCGGAACTTCATGCCAATCACGCCAGATGTTGAACGTCCCATCGAGCGTATCGACTCTTCTCGAGCGGCGAAGCGTAAAGACATCCCGTGTCGACTGACCAGCAAGATTTCATCGTCGTTAGTGATGAGGGCTGCAGAGACAACTTCATCATCTGTTTTAAGGTTGATAGCGATCAAGCCACCTGCGCGAGGGGAGTCATACTCTGTCAAAGGTGATTTCTTGACCATCCCGCTCTTTGTTGCAATTACTAAATAATGGGTTGGGTCGTAATCACGCAACGAGATTACTTGCGCAATTGCTTCATCCGGTTTAAATGCCAAAAGATTTGCTACATGCTGCCCACGTGCATCTCGACCGGCATCTGGAAGTTCGTGCACTTTAGCGCGGTAGACACGGCCTTTATTAGTGAAGAAGAGCAACCAATCATGTGTGGATGCGGTGAAGAAGTGATCTACCAGATCGTCCTGTTTCAGAGCAGCGCCTTTCACCCCTTTTCCGCCGCGGCGTTGGGCACGGTAAAGGTCTGCCTTGGTTCGCTTTGAATAACCGCTGCGGGTAATAGTTACGACAACTTCTTGATCAGGAATTAAATCTTCGATCGAGAGATCAGATTCAGCCAGCACAATTTGGGTACGGCGAGCATCTGCATATTTTTCGCCAAGCTCGTGGAGTTCAGTCTTGATTATTTCGCGCTGCTTTGACTCGCTGGCGAGAATCTCGTTGAGAACGATTATGTCGGCCATTAGAGCTTCATACTCATCGTTAATCTTTTGACGCTCCAGGGCGGCGATACGGCGCAGTTGCATATCCAAAATCGCATTGGCCTGAATCTCATCGACTTCAAGTAACTTCATCAGCCCAGTGCGAGCTTCTTCTGGAGTCTTTGAGGCGCGGATAAGGGCAATAACTGCATCTAGGGCATCGAGCGCCTTGAGATAACCCTGCAGGATATGAGCGCGTTTTTCACGCTCAGCGAGGCGAAAACGGGTGCGACGAACAATTACTTCTACTTGGTGTTCGATGTAATAGCGGATAAATTCATCGAGGCGCAAGGTGCGGGGAACTCCATCAACAAGAGCCAACATATTGGCGCCGAAAGAATCCTGTAACTGGGTGTGCTTGTAAAGGTTATTTAGAATTACTTTAGGGGTTGCATCGTTTCGAAGAACAATGACAAGACGCTGCCCCAAACGCTCGTTACCCTCATCGCGAACATCCGCGATTCCCTTAATACGTCCCTCTTTAACGAGCTCGGCAATCTTGAGCGCCAAATTATCTGGGTTTACTTGGTATGGAAGTTCGGTAACCACAAGACAGGTGCGCTTGTTGATCTCTTCAATTTCTACAACTGCGCGCATAATGATCGAGCCGCGACCTGTGCGATAGGCATCTTCGATTCCCTGGCGTCCAACAATAAGCGCCTTGGTTGGAAAATCTGGTCCTTTAACAATCGTCATCAACTTTGCAAGGGTCTCTTCCGGTGAAGCATCTGGATTTTCAAGCGCCCATGATGTCGCTTCAATAATTTCAGTTAGGTTATGTGGCGGAATGTTTGTTGCCATTCCAACGGCAATACCTGCAGAACCATTGACGAGGAGATTTGGAAAGCGAGAAGGAAGCACTGTTGGCTCTTGAGAGCGACCATCGTAGTTAGGGATAAAGTTGACGGTGTCTTCATCAATATCGCGCATCATCTCCATGGCTAGTGGAGCGAGTTTTGCCTCGGTGTAACGCATTGCCGCCGCAGGGTCGTTTCCGGGCGATCCAAAGTTTCCGTTTCCATCAATTAATGGATAGCGGAGAGACCAAAACTGCGCGAGACGAACTACTGCATCATAGATAGCGCCGTCGCCGTGCGGGTGGTAGTTACCCATGACGTCGCCAACGATGCGAGAAGATTTGTAATAGCCCTTGTCTGGACGATATCCAGCATCAAACATTGCATAAAGAACACGACGGTGAACTGGCTTTAGTCCATCACGTACATCGGGTAGGGCGCGTCCAACGATGACGGACATGGCATAGTCGAGATAACTGCGTGCCATTTCAACTTGGAGGTCAACCGACTCAATCTTTGAGCCTTCCATACCTTCTTGAAATCTATCTTCCATCAGATATCCAAGAATCGAACGTCTTTGGCATTACGCTGAATAAAACTTCGGCGAAGATCAACATCTTCACCCATTAACACCGAGAAGAGGTCATCCGCTGCGGCTGCATCATCGAGGGTGATTTGCGTCAAAATGCGATGCGTTGGATCCATAGTGGTATCCCATAACTCTTTTGCTGGCATCTCTCCGAGCCCTTTAAATCGCTGGATTCCATCCTCTTTAGGTAGGCGTTTTCCTGCGTCAATTCCAATCTTGATAAATCCATCGCGTTCACGATCGCTAAATGCATACTGCACTGGCTCTTTGCCGCCCCACTTCAACTTATACAGAGGTGGTTGGGCAAGATAAACGAAACCATTTTCGATAAGTGGTCGCATGAAGCGAAAGAGCAGTGTCAGCAAAAGGGTACGAATGTGTTGGCCATCAACGTCTGCATCGGCCATCAAAATGATTTTGTGGTAACGCAATTTCGCAACATCAAATTCATCGTGGATGCCTGTACCGAGAGCGGTGATCAACGCCTGCACTTCATTATTTTGAAGCACGCGATCAATTCGAGCCTTCTCTACATTAAGAATTTTTCCGCGAATTGGAAGTACTGCTTGATAACGTGAATCGCGGCCACCTTTAGTGGAACCACCTGCTGAGTCACCTTCAACAATATAAAGTTCGCACTTTTCGGGTTCGGTCCACTGGCAATCAGCCAATTTGCCCGGCATGCCACGTCCTTCTAGTAGACCTTTACGAGATCGACTTAAGTCTCGGGCTTTGCGAGCTGCTACACGAGCAGACGCGGCATCGATGCTCTTGCGGACGATATCTTTTCCTTCGCCGGGATTTTTCTCAAACCATGCGGTCAGATGTTCGTTTATAGCCTTTTGGGTAAATGATTTGGCTTCAGTGTTTCCCAGTTTGGTCTTGGTCTGACCTTCAAACTGTGGTTCACCGATTTTAATGGAGACGATTGCGGTTAAGCCCTCACGAACATCATCGCCAGTTAAACGATCCTCTTTCTTGCGGATGAAGCCCCACTCTTCGCCGAATTTATTGACGATTGACGTGAGCGCTGTTCTGAAACCTTCTTCGTGGGTTCCGCCCTCTTGGGTATTAATAGTATTTGCGAAGGTATACACACTTTCGGAAAACCCATTGTTCCATTGCATCGCTACTTCAAGAGACATCTTCTGATTTTTTTCTTCTGTTTCAAAAGAGATAATTGTTTTGTGCTGCTCGCCTTTTGTAAGGTTCAAATGTCTAACGAAATCTACGATGCCACCGATGTAGTGGTATGTCGCGGTCAAAGTATTTCCGTTTTCGTCAACACGACCAGGGCGCAGGTCGGTTAAAGTCAACGTTAAACCTTTATTGAGAAATGCCATTTCACGAAAGCGTGCCGAGAGGGTTTCAAAAGAGAAATCTGTTGTCTCGAAGATATCCACCGAAGGCCAGAATGTGACAGTTGTTCCTGTTGTGGTTGCCACATCGCCTTTGCGGACCGGGGCCTGTGGTACTCCCAGTTTGTACTCTTGGAACCAGTGGAAGCCATCTCGACGGACTTCGACAGCTAAATCAGTGGAGAGGGCGTTTACGACCGAAATGCCTACGCCGTGCAATCCGCCAGAGACTGAATACCCGCTGTCGCCAAATTTTCCGCCGGCGTGCAGGACGGTCAGAACAATCTCTAGAGCTGGACGTTTCTCGATCGGGTGGAGATCAACTGGGATTCCGCGCCCATTATCAATGACGCGAAGCGCGCCATCTGGCATCAAGGTGACATCGATGGTGTCGCAGTATCCTGCGAGAGCTTCATCTACTGAGTTGTCCACGACTTCATAGACGAGGTGGTGTAATCCACGCTCACCGGTCGAGCCGATATACATGCCTGGACGCTTGCGAACTGCGTCTAGCCCCTCAAGGACGGTGATGGCGCTGGCATCATATAAATTCTCAGCCATTGCCCCGCCTTTCAAGCCCCAATGAGGGAAATCTGTTAAAACCAATTCTTAGGCGAATATGGCTCCTGCAACTTCAAATCCTAGTGGTAAAGCGGCGATAGAACCAGCCGTAAAAAGGCTTGGGTGAACCTCTGAGAGACTTTTAGAGATTAGCCGTAGGTATCCCTAGGACCACGAGAATTTCGGATCGTTCTAATGCCTTTCTTCCAACTAGGGGCGTTTGGTGGAAGGACCACTATCTCTTCCACCAAAGCCCCAGGGGCTGAGTTGGAGATTGTGGATAAGAGGTTAGAACTCATCAGTGTGAGTTGTGTGGCCCAGGCCGAGGATGTTGCTTGGATTGTCAGCAACCCATCGACGAGAGCGATAGGGGTGGAATGAGAGCCAATCTCAGGACCGACCACTGTTAGCCATTCGATAAAGAGTGAACCTTCGGCAATTCCTTGACGCCAATCGCGAGTCGACACCAAATCAGAAAGCGCGGCATTTAAAGGTTGAGGGTCATCGATTCTTAATCGTTGGGTCTCTTGGTTGTCGCGTGGATGGTTCTTGCGAGCGTTGTCGCGCCAGGTTTTGTATAACTCCCTCGCTAAGTCAACCTTCATGATTTCAACTTAACACTTCCGTTTTTTACATGGAAGGTGGTTCCGTGTAAATCTTTGGGCAAGTCTCCTTCGACAGCTACTGTGATAAATGTCTGCTCTGCTGATTTAGCTAACTCAATAAGCTGATGGCGGCGCTCTTCATCTAACTCAGAGAAGACATCGTCCAAAATTAAGATTGGTTTAATACCTTCGCTCACCAAAAGATTGTAAGCGGCGAGTTTAAGAGATAATGCAATCGACCAAGACTCACCGTGTGATGCATAGCCTTTAACCAAGTGTTTTCCGAGTTGAAGTATTAGATCATCTCTGTGTGGGCCTACCAACGTTAGACCACGGTCCATTTCTTGTGTTTGAAGATCAGCCATTTTTGAAATTATTATCGTGTAGTTCTCATCTGGGTTTGTCGACGGGTTATCGATTGAACTTTTATACGTGATATGCGCTGGCTTGTCCGCTGAAATATTTGCGTATATCTCGGTGAAATAAGGTTCAAATTCTTTAAGGAGCGAAACGCGGGCAGCGATTATTTCAGCACCGAACTTTGCAACTTGTTGATTCCAAGGTTCGAGAGAAGCTTGATTGGAACGTGTTTTTAACAGCGCGTTACGTTGCCGCACAGCCCTCTCGTAATCTGTAATAACGCCAGCTATACGAGGTGAACGAAGGATAAGGATTTGATCAATGAATCGGCGGCGTTCAGATGGGTCTCCACGTACTAAATCCATATCTTCAGGTGAGAAGTAGATGCATTGAATTAAACCAAAGAGATCTTTTTGGCTTCGGATTGGATTTTGATTAATGCGGGCACGGTTAGCTTTTTCTGCGTTGATTTCTAGCTCTACTAAAATCTCTCGATCGGGGTGTTGGATGCGTGCGCGCGTATAAGCAGCGCTCTCTCCAAGTTTCACTAAAGGTAGGTCACCAGCCGTTCGATGTGAGGATAGAAACGCTAAGTAGAGAATTGCTTCAACGATATTTGTTTTACCTTCACCGTTTCTACCAAGGAATATGGTGATTCCTGGAGTGAGGGGTAGTTCCAACTCACTATAAGAACGGAAGTTCTTAAGCGAGAGGTGATTTAGGTGCACTCGTTTTATGCGCTATAGCGCATTGGCATGAGCAAGTATTGATAACTAATATCGCGCGTACCTGATAGTTCATGTTTCCCGGTGAGGACGGCTGGCTTACTCGCTCCAGTAAAGTTAATTTGAACATAAGGTGTTCCGATTGCCTGTAACCCGTCAGTTAGATATTGAGGGTTAAAAGCAATACTGATTGGCTCTCCAGAATAAATGATTTCCAGCTCTTCAGTGGCTTGCGCTTCTTCGCCGGCACCCGCTTCTAGTTGGAGAGAGTTGTCGCCAAAGATCAACCGCAAAGGAACTGTTTTATCTGTAACTAAAGCAACACGTCGAACTGAATCTAAAAATGGTGCGACTTCGATTGTGGCTTCGGCCACTGATTCACTTGGGAGTAAATGTTTAAAAGGTGGAAATGTACCGTCCAGAGTTCGAGAGGTCATTGTTTTTAGTTCAGAGAGAAAACCAATAAGACGTTCGTTCGATTGTGTTGGCGATAAAGCTAGGGTTACCTGTGAATGCGCGGTAAGAGATTTGGCTGCATCAGCGAGTGTTCGTGCACGAACAAGTGTGTTTACTTCTATCTCGTTATTTTTAGCCTGCCAATTTAATTCACGCACCGCCAAGCGATAGCGATCTGTGGCCGCCAAGGTAATTTTATTGTGGTGGATTTCGATATGCACACCTGTGAGTGTTGGGAGAGAGTCATCTTTGCCCGCCGCGATGGCAACTTGGTTTACAGCGTGTGCAAAGACATCGCTAGGGATTACCCCTGCCGTCTCTGGTAGTTCGGGAAGTGTTGGGTATTCGTTTACAGAAAGAGTAGGAAGGGTAAATTTTGCAGTTCCGGCGGTTACGAGCACACGACTGCCATCAAGGGTGAAGGTGATTGGTTTATTAGGTAATGCTCGTGCGATCTCTGCGAGGAGGCGGCCAGGAACCAAAACCTTTCCTTTGGCGCTGATCTCAGCTTTTAAAATAGCTTTTGTTGAGGTCTCTAAATCTGAACCGGTGAGAGTTATTGATGTGTCGACATCGATCATGATGCCTAGTAGTTCGGCTTTGATGGGGCGGGAGGAGAGGCTGCGTGCCACCCAGTTAACAGCATCCACCAACTCGGTTGGTTCAACTACAAATTTCATCTCTCGCCTCTTTCTCTACCGCTTGAGTCTAAGGTTTCACACCGACGCCTTAGATAGTTATAAGTTATTGCTTCTTCGTGCTTTTCTCTCTATTTAAAGTTATTCGTAGTAACCAGAGCCTTTTCCTGTGGATAAGGTTAAAAGTGCTGGTCACCCTTTAGATAATCTTCTCTACAGCTGTGGGTAACTATGTGGGTAACTATGTGAAACAACTTCCTCAACCTCCTTTTAGGCTTATTTTAAGAAGTTATCCCGTCTCCACCCACAAAAACCCCCAGTAAATCCGCAGTTATCCACAACTTACCCACAACTGGGGTTAGTGAACTATTTAATTTTTAGCTTGCTGTTTAATTCGATTTGTTAGCTCGGTAACCTGGTTGTAGATCGAGCGACGCTCAGCCATTAATTGGCGAATCTTGCGATCTGCATGCATCACTGTCGTGTGATCCCGGCCCCCAAAGGTCTGGCCGATCTTCGGCAATGAGAGCTCAGTCAATTCTCTACAGAGGTACATGGCGATTTGACGCGCATTTACCAGAACTCGGCTTCGGCTGGTCCCACAAAGATCTTCTAAGGTGAGACTGAAATAGGAGGCGGTCTGGGCCATGATCGTCGATGAGGTAATTTCTGGCCCGGCCTGGTCAGGGATAAGGTCTTTCAAAACGATCTCAGCTAACCCCATATCCACCGGCTGGCGGTTAAGGGAGGCGAAAGCGGTAACCCGAATCAACGCGCCTTCCAACTCTCGGATATTCGATGAAATTTTAGAGGCGATATATTCCAAGACATCATCAGGAGCATTCAATCTGTCTTGAGCTGCCTTCTTACGCAAAATCGCAATACGTGTTTCCAACTCAGGGGGTTGGATGTCTGTTATTAAACCCCACTCAAAACGAGAACGAAGCCGATCTTCCAAAGTTGTGAGTTGTTTTGGCGGACGGTCACTAGAAATAACAATCTGTTTATTGGCATTGTAAAGAGTGTTAAAGGTGTGGAAGAACTCTTCCTGGGTCCGCTCTTTGTTTTCTAAGAATTGAATATCGTCAACAAGTAGAACATCAAGGTCTCGATAGCGCCTTTGAAAGACCGCAGCCTTGTCATCGCGAATTGAGTTAATAAAATCGTTGGTGAACTCTTCAGAGGAGACGTAGCGAACTCGAACCGACCCATATAACTCTTTTGCGTAGGCCCCAATAGCGTGCAGGAGATGGGTTTTACCAAGCCCTGACTCACCGTAAATAAATAATGGGTTATAAGCTTTTGCTGGCGCTTCAGCGACCGCTACAGCAGCAGCGTGTGCAAATCGATTTGATGCACCTATAACAAAGGTTTCAAAAACATATCGTGGATTGAGTTGAGATGGTTCCGAGGGGGACTTTGATCCCAAGTCACGACCGGTACCGCTTTTAGGTTGAACTTCAGGAGCGCTCTCATCAATAAGTTCTTCCGCCGGTTCTACCACCTCTAAATTTTCATCGACAGTAACAGCAATATTTATTTTTTGTCCTAGCTGGCTAGTAAGAATTTCATTGAGAGCTGATTTAACTCGCAACTCTAAGAAATCTTTTGCAAATTGGTTGGGGGTATTTAATAGGAGGGTGGCACCACCTTCGCTTTGAAGGAGGCCAAGAGGTTTAGTGAGCGCCAAGAAAGCCCGGTGTTGGGGTGACTCCGAAGCCATCGCTTCAATAACCAACGCCCATAAGGTGTTGAGATCAACCTCTTCTAGTAAAGCCATTCCTACCCCAGACCAAGCGCTAGTAAAACTCTGTAAAACAAGAACCTTATAAAGTTATCCCCAAAGTTATCCACAGCCTGTGGTCTAAACCCTGCCTTGAGGGTCGAAAGGCGCGAAACCTGTGGATAGAGCGCGAACCTATGGCTCCCTAAGGAAAAGCGCAAGTGGTTTATCCACACCAATTCGGCTAATCTTGCCCTTCCGTTGTGGCCCTAGCTGGTGCCAACCCCGAATCCATCTTTAACAGCTAGGAGAAAAAGAGGAACTTATGAGCAAGCGTACCTATCAGCCAAATAACCGTAAGCGCGCCAAAAAGCATGGCTTCCGTGCCCGTATGGCCACCCGTGGTGGACGAGCAGTTCTATCGTCACGCCGCGCAAAGGGTCGCACCCACATCTCAGCTTAAATCGTGCTTCCAGCATCCAACCGTATGCGCCGAGGCCAAGATTTTTCTAGAACTACCAAGACTGGGCATCGGGCAACCTCCGATTTGTTAGTTCTCTACTTTTTGACCCATGAGCAATTACCGAGCGTTCCGCAAGTTGGGTTAATTATTAACAAGAGCGTCGGTGGATCAGTGACGCGCCATCGCATCGCCCGCCAATTACGACACACAATGGCAGAACATATAAAGGATTTGCAACCACATACCCAAATTGTTATTCGCGTCTTAAAAAACCAGAGTGATTATCGCTCCGATCTATCTGCGCTGATTGCGAAAGTTATAAAAAGAACCGGCGCGCACCAATGAAGAAAATCTTGATCGCGCCTATTAGATTTTGGCAGATCGCCATCTCGTCAAATATGGCCCCCCGATGCAAATATTTCCCATCATGTTCGCAATATACGATCGACGCGATCAAAGAATTCGGTTTAAAAGGTTTGATGATGGGGGCTTGGCGGATCCTCCGTTGTAACCCATGGTCACATGGCGGCGTCGATTACGCCGGCGGCAAGCGAGTTGTCTACGAACATCTAAAGGGAGCTAAATAATGAACGCGATACTGCACCCCCTGTACTACGCGGTTACATGGGTTATGGTCACTTTCCACACCATGCTCGGTTGGATGCTCGGCAAAGATTCACACGAATCCCTTAAGTGGACCCTTTCCATTGTTCTTCTCGTAGTATTAATTCGAGTAATTCTGATCCCACTCTTTGTGAAGCAGATTAAATCGCAGCGGGCCATGACCGCGCTGCAACCACATATGAAAGAGATTCAGAAGAAGCATAAAGATGATCGTCAAAAGCAATCCGAAGAGATGATGAAGCTCTATAAAGAGCATAAAACCAACCCACTGGCACCATGTCTCCCACTGCTCGCACAAGCCCCAATTTTCTTTGCACTATTTAGAGTACTAAGTGGAATCGCACACAACACTTCATATGTTCCAAATATATTAACTGTAAAACTTTTAACTACGGCACATGATGCAAAATTCCTCAGCGCTCCCATCGCAGATAGCTTCCTTAGCCATAACGCAACAACAGGCACCAAGATCGTTACGGTCTGCCTCATTGCATTTATGTCTGCCACAACATTTACAACCCAACGCCAATTGATGGTGAAAGGAATGCCAAAGGTCGACCCATCAAATAATATGATGGCGCAACAACAGAAGATAATGTTGTACGTATTTCCATTCATCTTCGCAATCTCCGGAGTGAACTTTCCAATCGGTGTTCTGATCTACTGGTCAACGACAAACCTCTGGACCTTTGGTCAGCAGTACTACGTCATCAAAAGAAACCCAACGCCAGGTTCACCTGCCTATGAAGAGTTACAACGCAAACGCGGAATTTCCGAGGCGGGCGATACGCAGACACCCGAAGGCATGACAGAGGCGCAGCGCGAGGCAGAGGCGGCCAAGAGCCGGCAACGCCAACAACCGAAAAAGAAGAAACCTCGTAAATAGCCCTTAAATACCCACAAAATATAACAAAAGGTTTAAATCCGACAGAAAGGCAGCACAATGACTGAGACCGAGATAGTTCCTGAGACCGAGACTGTAGTAGAGACCCCAAAAAAGTCCCTCATCGCTCGTTTGGAAGAAGAGGGTGATGTCGCGGCGGATTACCTCGAGGGGTTGCTCGATATTGCCGACCTTGATGGGGATATTGATATTGATGTAGAGAATGAACGCGCTTCACTGGCCATCGCCGGTGGCGCCCTCTCTCACCTCGTTGGAGATAGCGGTGAGGTACTCGATGCGCTCCAAGAGCTCACTCGCCTGGCGGTTCAAACCTCCCTGGGTGAGCGTTCCCGCTTGATGCTGGATATCGATAACTTTCGCAGCAACAAGAAGATTGAACTGACCAAATTGGCACATGAGATTGCAGATGAGGTTAAATCCTCTGGCGAACAGGTAAAACTCAAACCAATGAATGCTTTTGAACGAAAAGTGATCCACGACACAATCCAAGAGATTGGGCTGACGAGCGAATCAGAGGGCGAAGAACCAAACCGTTGCGTGGTGGTTCTACCAGCTTGATCGTTTCACGTGAAACACTCCTAGAGAGTTACTTTAAAGCTAGCCCGGATAAGGCCGATCGCTATGCGCAAATCCTTGGAACATGGGGGATTGAACGCGGTTTGATTGGCCCCAAAGAGGGAGAGCGCATTTGGGAACGCCACATTGCAAATTGCCTTCCTTTAATGACCCTGATCCCAGAGGGAGTAAGGGTGGCAGATATTGGCTCAGGAGCCGGATTGCCTGGAATAGTTATCGCGTTAGCGCGCCCTGATCTAGAGATTGTTCTTGTTGAGCCGCTACAGCGACGGGTGGATTTCTTGCTCGAGGTTATTGGCTTGCTAGATCTACCTATAACGGTAATACGGGGCAAGGCCGAGAGCGTCAAAAGAAGCTTTGAAGTTGTCACCGCAAGGGCAGTTGCGCCACTTCCTAAACTGCTGGCAATCTCTTGGGATCTAGTTAAAAGAGATGGAGCACTTCTTGCCATGAAGGGAGAAGGGGCCCAGACAGAGATTGACTCTACAGAGCCAAAGAAGCACTCAATAACCACGCTCCACATCATCGAACTGCCTGGATTTGAAATCTCGCGTGTCATCGAGGTACGAAAGACTGCTTAACTACGCCTATGAGTGATTCACGTGAAACACCAAAGGTGGAGGAGAAGAAGCTCATTGGAGTTCGTCGCCTCAAAGAGCCTATGCCACAACCGATCAAAACTCGGATCTTCACCGTGGCCAACCAAAAAGGCGGAGTGGGAAAGACCACCTCTGCAGTAAATCTAGCGGCGGCAATGGCGATGGGAGGGCTAAAGGTCCTCGTTATCGATTTGGATCCACAAGGAAATGCCTGTACCGCCCTTGGGGTCGACCGCAATAGAACTCCTGGGATGTATGAAGTCTTGGTTGATGAAGTTGATCTCTCCCAAACAATCCAAAAAGTTGCAGGTTTTCCTAGCTTGGAATGCGCTCCAGCAAATCGCGAGCTCGCAGGCGCCGAGATCGCCCTAGTTACATTTGTTGCACGCGAAAGTATTCTTAAAGGCGCACTCTTGAAATATCTCGGCGAGCGAGATGCGCGCGGAGATCGTCTGGATTATGTAATTATCGATTGCCCGCCAAGCTTGGGCTTGCTGACTATCAACGCGCTAACCGCAGCAGAAGAAGTCCTCGTTCCTATTCAATGCGAGTACTACTCGCTGGAGGGAATCTCCTTACTTATGGAGACGCTGGGAAAGATTCAAAGAGCCCTTAATCCATTAGTTCGCGTCAGCACAATTCTCCTCACGATGTTCGATTCACGCACTCGATTAGCGAACGATGTTGCAGATGATGTTAGGCGTCACTTTCCCAATGAATTAATTGATATTCCAATACCTCGCGCAGTACGAGTTTCTGAAGCGCCATCTTTTAATCAAACAGTCATGACATACGACGCAGCTTCCCCTGGTGCAATTGCATATATGGGGGCTGCGCGTGAAATAGCACGGAGAGGATCTGCAGCATGAGTGCAGTGCGCAAGGGAGGTTTGGGTCGCGGTTTAGATGCACTCATCCCCACAACAACTATTGGTGATGTTGTAAACAATTCTGGAGTTATTGCAGGTACTGCTCTTGAAGTTGATATCAACGCAGTCCAACCAAATAGCAAACAACCACGTACCTATTTTGATGAACGCGCCCTACATGAATTAGCGGCATCGATCAAAGAAGTTGGCGTTATGCAGCCCCCAGTTGTTCGCGAGATTGGTGCTGGTCGTTACGAATTGATTATGGGTGAGCGACGATTACGCGCCTCCAAAATAGCTGGGCTAAAAACTATTCCCGTCATTCTTCGTGCATCAACAGATAATGAGATGTTACGTGAAGCTTTATTAGAAAATATTCACCGTAGCGAACTCAATCCCCTTGAAGAAGCCGCCGCTTATCAAAACTTACTTAATGATTTTGGCTACACCCATGAAGAGCTTGCGGTGAAAGTTGGGAAATCTAGACCAGTTATTACTAATACTTTACGTCTTCTCAACCTTCCAGCTTCTGTGCAAAGAAGAGTGGCAATAGGAATTCTCTCCGCAGGACATGCGCGTGCGCTGCTCTCATTAACTGATGCACATGAGATCGAAACGCTGGCAAACCGGATAGTTGCCGAAGGCTTGAGTGTTCGCGCGGTAGAAGAGATTGTTGCGACAAGCGATGGAAAAAGGAAGGGCGAGAAAGTAAAGCGCCATACATCGCCAAACCCATACTTAAAAGAGTTGGGTGATCAACTTGGCAATAAACTCGATACTCGCGTCACTATCGAGTTAGGGAGAGAAAAAGGCAAGATAACCATCGAGTTCGCGGATGAAGAGGATTTAAAACGAATTACCCAGCTGCTTAGATAAGTGCGCGGTTTTCCATCTCGGTGCGTATAACTCCACCCAAAGCTTTTACACCTTCACGAATTCTCTCTGGGGTGGGGTAGCAGTACGCCAGGCGCATAGACCAACTTCCAAAACCATCCGCATAGAAAGCGGTACCGGGAACATAGGCAACCTTTGCGGCGATCGCCTTTGGCATCAGGGCGGTCGTATCAATTTCAGGGGGAAGGGTCACCCAAATATAAAAACCTCCGTGCGGCTTAGTCCAAATAGCGCCCTCTGGGAAATACTCTTCCAAACTTTCTAGCATCGCATCGCGACGGATCTTATAAAGTTTACAAAATGAAGCGATTTGATCGCGCCAAGGTTGGTCTGCCAAATAACCGCTAATAGATAACTGTGTGAAATTAGATGGACAGAGAATCGAACTTTCTGCCGCGATCACCAACTTCTCCTTCAACGCTTGAGGGACCAAAGCCCACCCAACTCGGAAACCGGGAGCAATCGTCTTTGAGAAGGAACCAAGGTAGATAACATTCTCAGAATCTTGTGCGCGCATCGCATTAGGCGATGGTTTGTCGAAACCGAGAAGGCCATAAGGATTATCTTCAACTATAAAGATTTTTTCTGCGGCGCAGATTTCAAGTATCTCTGTGCGTCGCTCTGCTGGCAGAAGTACCCCGGCAGGATTTTGGTAATTAGGGATGAGGTATAGGAATTTAATCTCTTGACCAGATTTACGCACTGCTTCAATCGCTGCGCGAAGCGCTTCTGGGATCATTCCTTCGTCATCCATCTGCACATGAACAACATTGGCTTCATATTGCTTAAAGGTTCCTAGCGCTCCAACATAGGATGGCGCTTCCACCAAAACCACATCGCCGGGATTAATAAAGATACGAGAGATGAGATCAAGGGCTTGTTGTGAACCAGTCGTAACAATGATGTCATCTGGATGCGCCCGGATACCTTCTAAAGCCATGACATCGCAGATCTGTTCGCGTAACTTCGGGTGGCCCTGGCCGCTTCCATACTGCAGGGCTTCATTGCCATTCTCTTTAATGAGTTTTTCAACGACTTCAGCCATCATCTCCATAGGGAGAGCTGAGAGGTTTGGCATACCACCAGCAAGAGAGACGATCTCGGGGCGGGAGGCGACGGCAAATAAGGCTCGAATCTCGCTGGCCTGCATCAACTCGGCGCGGTGGGCAAAGCGCTGCGTGAGTTGTTGATCTTCACCTGTGCGAAAACGCTTTACCTCATTAGACATTAGACAATTCTGCCACACTAATGAAGGGGTATGGGTCGCCTTTATTTACGCAGACCAGCCCTGCGCAGATCAGAGATCTTCAGAGTTCCCGTCTTTGCATCGTTCTCAGCGCTTAAGTAAAGGCGTTGAATTGCAACCATCAAAGCTTCTACGACTGTTTCACGGAAGGCGGGGTCGGAAACTCTTTTGGCATCCCCAGGGTTGGTTTCATAACCCAATTCAATACGAACGGTAGGAGATTTAGTTAGACGGAGCAGATCCCAGGTTTTTGCATGAATTCGACAGTTAAGGAGATCGGTCCGAGCGCAAATTTCTCGCTGTGCCAGCGTGGCAAAACGTTCGCCTACTATTGAGTGCACCCCATGAGAGTCGCTGCCATAGTAATAAGTGGCAACTCCATGAGCTTTCTCGTTTATATGACGATCTTGATGCATAGATATGACCAGATCAGCGTTAGAGGCATTTGCAATCTCAATACGTTCAGAGTCACGCGGGGCGGAAGAGAGGGTGCGAGTTAGAAATACATTTACCCCAAGGGCAATCAATCGTCCTTCCAGGCGCTGTGAAAGATCGAAAATATCAGGTGAATCAGATGGATCAATAACAATCACTTTTCCAGCGAGTGCCGGTCCGCGTTCGGCCCGTATCGCCGCATCTCGGAGTTGGATCGGAGCCCCACCAGAGACGATCTTCTTTAACCGCAACATCGACATGATGGTTGCAGGCCCACATCGACCATCAACCTTTGCACCGACTGATTTCTGGAAATCCATCACTGCAACTTCACTCTCGATACCAAATATGCCATCAACCCGGCCGCAATTAAATCCCATCTCACTCAGTTGAGATTGCAGGGCAGCGACATCGTCCCCGCGCATTGGAGGTGAAGTGAGGGAGAGAACTCGGTCCCCTAATTTCCATCTCGCCTCGTCGAGGGCGCGCAGCGTGATGGCATCTACAACCCCAGTAACGGTTAATCCTCGAGATTGCTGAAACTCTTTAACTGCTGATTCAACGCTGGCGTTAAAAATTGAACTCTCTGCTTTTAACAAATTTAGGCGCGCGAGATAATTAGTTACCTGTAAAACAAGATCGCCCGATCCACCAAAAGTTAGATCGGGCGTCATGAGAACTCGTTAATTCGATACTTAATAAACTACTGGATATAGTCCGCTAGATCTTTGAGAAGAGCAGGCTTTGGCTTAGCTCCAACAATACTTTTTACAACTTGACCACCAACAAATACATTCATGGTCGGGATTGAAGTGATTCCATATTTCATTGCGATGGAAGCTTCTTCATCGGTATTAAGTTTCACGATTTTGATCTTTCCGGCATGTTCGCCAGCAATCTCTTCCAAGATTGGGCCAACAGCGCGGCATGGGCCACACCACTCTGCCCAGAAATCTACGAGTACTGGCGTCGTGCTCTTAAGAACTACCTCTTCAAAGGTGGCAGCTGTTACTGGCGATGTATTGCTCATTTTTCTCCCTCGATTATGTAAATAAAACCACTGCTATAAATAAAATCAGAGTACGAATTCTAGTGTCCCGCTAAGAATCTTTCAGCGTCTAACGCGGCTTCACATCCAGTTCCTGCTGCGGTGATCGCTTGGCGATAGGTGTGGTCAACGAGATCCCCGCAGGCGAATACTCCTGGGAGATTGGTCCGCGTAGAACGTCCATCGACCTTCACATAACCTTCGGGGTCGAGATCAACTTGACCGAGAAGAAGTTCAGAGCGTGGTGAATGTCCGATAGCGACAAAGAGTCCAGTAAAAGCCCGTTCGCTCTCGGTACCATCAACAGTGTTACGTAACTTAAGGCCGGTGACATTTTGATCACCTAGAACGTCAATGACCTCGGTATTCCATACAAATTCAATTTTAGGATTTGCAGTAGCTCTCTCAATCATAATCTTAGATGCGCGTAAGGAATCCCTACGATGAATGAGAACAACTTTGGACGCAAACCGAGTTAAGAAGGTCGCCTCTTCCATCGCTGAGTCACCACCACCGACAACCGCTATCTCTTGATCTCGAAAGAAGAATCCATCACACGTTGCACACCAAGAAACACCGCGACCCGATAAGCGTTTTTCGTTAACGAGACCAATCTCTTTATAAGCAGATCCTGTAGCGAGAATTACAGATTTAGTACGGAGAACGTTTCCACTACCATCAGTTAATACTTTGATATCTCCAGCAAGTTTCATTTCAACGATATCGTCACGCACCAATTTCGTGCCAAATTTTTCACATTGCGCTTTAAGATTGTCCATCAAATCAGGTCCGATAATTCCTTGCGGAAAACCTGGAAAATTCTCTACCTCTGTGGTGTTCATCAGTGCGCCACCCGCGGTTACCGAACCTTCGTAGAGGACTGGAGCGAGCTGGGCACGGCCAGCGTAAATGCCTGCCGTATATCCCGCTGGACCAGAACCTACGATAACTAGGTCGTGGATTGTGTCACTCACTAGCACACCATCTCTCTCTTAAATATCTACGAAATTACTATTAACGCTGGCGCTTTAAAAAGAGCGAGAAAGCGGCGTTCACTTCTACGATCTTAAAGGTCTTGGCTAGACCAAGGTAGCCCAACCCGCTTAAGCAGAGAACAACTAATAACTTAAGACTATTCCCTCCTGGTATATGCCCCATTACAAGATAAAGCGGTACAGCTACCGAACAGTAAATGGCAGCTAAACGCATATATAGACCGGTGATCTCATGTGTCCGTATCACGACGTCATATCTGCGCAGTAAACGAATAGAGGTCCAGGCCCCAATGTAGTAACTCAAGGCGAGGGCAGCAGCCAGGCCTACCGTTACCCATTTAGCAGGAAGAGTCATCGCTAGAAGAATGGCGACAATGCTGGCCACGATATTCATGATTGCATTGCTAAGTACCTGCAGCTTTACATTTTCAAAAGCATTAAGCCCACGTAGAGCTATCAAATTGATACTTAACGGCAGTAGTCCAAGAGCAAAGGCAGAGAGAACTAGCCCAAGATAGCGGGCATCTGCATTTGAGATTCCAAAGAAAAGAGTCCTTGTGATCAAGGGTCCAAAGAGCAGAAAAGCGATGGCACTTGGGACTGTCACGATCCCAACTAACCGAATGGCACGCACTAACTCATCGTGAATCTCTTTAAATTTGCGATCGATAGCGTGGCTAGAGAGCAGAGGAAGGATTGCGGTAACTATCGAAATAGTAATCACCGAGTGGGGCAACATAAGAATTAGAAAGGCATTTCCATATGGTGTGTATCCGACGCCCGTTGTGATTCCCTCTTTGAGAGCTCGAACGGCAGCACCGGTCGATAAGTTTACGGTGACGAGATAACTCAACTGCGAGAATGCCGCAAAGGCTAAGGCCCAGGAGGCCAGGTGGAGCGATTTCTTAATTTCAGGATCGCGCCAGTCAAAGCGCGGGCGAATCTTTATCTTCGTCTGTCTTAGCACTGGAATAAGACAGGCCAACTGGACTACAAATCCTGCAGTAGTTCCAATTCCAAGCCAACT
>CAIUIT010000103.1 GCA_903899375.1 uncultured Actinomycetes bacterium | reverse complement strand
GATGCACACTTACCAAAGTTGGTGCGCTTGCTACCGTTGATTTGAATCTCGGCCATTTGTTACTCCCTTATAGTGAACGGACACAACACGTTCCAAGAGAGAACCCGTCGATTACGGATATTTCTATCCCTCGCCGGAACGAAGACCTTAGATTAGCGAATCAGGGGCCTTATTAACAAATTGCCCTAAAAAACCCTTATAAACGCCCTTATGAAAGACCATCGAAGAGGCTGGTAACTGACCCATCTTCAAAGACTTCGCGGATCGCTCGTCCGAGCAATGGTGCAATCGAAAGAACCGTCAACTTATCGAAGCGGGACTCTTCGGGAATCGGGAGCGTATTAGTTACGACCACTTCGCTGACTCGCGAATTCTTGAGGCGCTCAACAGCTGGCCCGGATAGAACAGCATGAGTAGCAGCAACAATTACTTCCTTGGCGCCATCATCAAATAGCGCATCTACAGCTTTGGTGATTGTTCCCGCGGTATCGATCATGTCATCGATAACTACGCAGGTCTGCCCCTTTACATCACCGACGACGCGGCCAGTAACAGATTCATTAGGAATACGAGGATCACGCGTCTTGTGAATGAAAGCTATAGGTGCGCCACCGAGCATGTCAGACCAACGCTCTGCGACGCGTACTCGACCAGAGTCTGGTGAGACAATTGTCAAACGTGAACGATCTACTTTGCTCCCAACGTAATTTGTGAGTAGTGGAAGTGCGAAGAGGTGATCCACTGGGCCATCAAAGAATCCTTGGATCTGCGAGGTGTGCAGATCAACAACCATCAGGCGGTCTGCTCCAGCGGTCTTAAAGAGATCGGCCATCAGTCGAGCAGAGATTGGCTCGCGTCCGCGATGCTTCTTATCTTGACGGGCGTATCCATAGAAAGGAGCGACGACGGTGATGCGCTTTGCAGATGCACGCTTGAGCGCGTCCACCATGATCAACTGCTCCATGATCTGCTTATTAACCGGGCTAGCGTGGCTTTGAATAACGAAGGCATCAGAACCGCGGACAGATTCTTCAAAGCGAACGAAAATTTCTCCATTGGCAAAGTCATAGGCCGATGTTGGAGTGATAGGTATACCAAGTTCAGCGGCGACATCTTCAGCTAACTCGGGGTAACCACGTCCAGTAAAAATTCGTAGACGCTTTTCCGAGCTCAGTCGAAGTTCGCTCATGCTTCCCCCTATACCTTGGAGGGGCCATCGGCGGCCCCGGCTTTTCTGGCAGATTCTGCTGACTTTGTCCCAGCGCGTTTACGTAGGACCCACCCTAAGACATTTCGCTGCTTTGCTCTAGCAACTGCGATGGAACCGGCGGGCACGTCGTCTGTGATGACCGATCCTGCGGCTGTATAGGCGCCATCGCCCACCGTTACCGGGGCCACGAGCATGGTGTCGCTTCCAATTCGAACATCATTACCGATGGTGGTCTGGTGCTTATCCACGCCGTCGTAGTTAACAAAGATAGTGGCCGCTCCGATATTCGTGCCAGAGCCAATAGTGGCATCCCCTACATAGGAGAGGTGAGGGACTTTGGAACCAACCCCGACCGAAGAATTCTTAATTTCAACGTAAGCCCCAACCTTTGCAGAGGCGGCTAGTACCGTGCCTGGGCGGATAAATGAGAAGGGCCCGACGCTCGCGCCCGCACCGACTTCAGATTGGGCGACCCGAGATTCGATAACGCTAGCACCGACCCCAACGATCACGCTCTCGAGAGTAGTACGCGGTCCAATAATGGCGCCGCTGGCGATCTTGGTGGCGCCAGAGATGGCACTTCCAGGATAGATAGTTACATCGTTTTCAATGTCAACGCTGAGATCAATCCAGGTAGTTGTGGGATCAACGATGGTTACACCATTTCGCATATGCGAATCATTGATTCGATCGCGCATAATCGCGGCGCATTCGGCTAATTGAGAACGATCATTGATGCCCAGGGTCTCGGTGTAATCATTCGAACGAATCGCGATCACGCTCTGGTTGGCGCTTTTTATCAGTTCGATAACATCGGTGAGGTAGAGCTCGCCTTGCGAATTGCCACTCTTTAAACCTGTGAGCGCAGAACGCAAGGCCGCGATATCGAATAGGTAAACTCCGGTATTGATTTCGTCGATCTCTTTTTCCAGAGGATTAGCATCGCGCTCTTCAACAATCTTGGTGAGGTTACCTTCATCATCGCGAACTATGCGGCCATAACCAAAGGGCTCTGGGGTAAAAGCGGTGAGAACAGATGCATCGGCATGCAACCCAACGTGCGCATCGAAGAACTCTTGCAAGGTCACTGCAGTCAGCAGAGGCGTATCACCTGCGAGGACCAAGACGGCACCGATATGCGGTGCGCTATTCATTGCCAGTTGAACGGCGTGACCAGTTCCGTTGCGCTTTTCCTGAACGACGAAGGTTGCCTCAGGGAAGGTCGCACTCACGCGGGCTTCGACGAGTTCGCGGGCAGCTCCCACTACAAGGCGTACCTCTTTTGCATTTAAGGGTGCAGTTGCATGAAGAACATGCTCAACCAGGGAGCGCCCAGCAATCTCGTGGAGAACTTTGGGGAGCTTAGATTTCATCCGAGTGCCTTCACCGGCGGCGAGAATAATCGTGAGGTCGAGCTGCTTCATTGCTCTCCCCCTTCTTTACTCGGCGGCGTCTGTATGGCTCCGCCACCCTTTTGGTCGGGTGGCTTTGCTTTGCTCCGCCACCAGGTATCGATCCTGGACCCTGGGCTTCAAAGGCCCATGTGCTAGCCACTACACAATGGCGGAACCTGAATTGTCCCTTATTAAAGCCATTGCGACAAATACACCAGTTTTTTAGGACCTTTAAAGAGTTTCGATAACCCGCGCCCCGTGCGTCGGACCCGTTGCCCGAATTACCCCGGCGACCACTCCGCTGGCACTAAGAGCCACCGTCAGGTCTAGCGCGCGCTCTTCATCAGCCACTAAGAAAGCAACGGTTGGACCACTTCCAGAGACGATCGCCCCAAGAGCCCCATAATCATTCCCAACGTCTAGCACTAAGCGCAGCGCAGGGCGCAGTGAGCAGGCCGCCGATTGCAGGTCATTTGCAAGCGACTTTCCAACCATGAGCGAATCTCCGGCACGAAGAGCCTGCAGAATCTGGTCACCTACCTGTGGACGAGAGATATCTAGCCCAGTACGCAATCGATCACATTCGTTATAGACCGATTGTGTCGACAAACCTTGCGGAGCCATCGCCAGTACCCAGTTATAACTTCCCCGGGCCAGTACGGGGGTTAGGTGATCGCCATGTCCGCGTCCAATTGCGATGCCGCCAGTAATTGCAAAGGGGACGTCACTTCCCAGTTCTGCACCAATCTTTTCCATGCCATCACGCGACATACCTAATTCGTAGAGCGCATCAAAAGCGACGATAACTGCGGCAGCATCAGCGCTTCCACCTGCCATTCCGCCGGCAACAGGTATCTCTTTCTTAATATGAATGGCGATATCAGAATCGAGATCATGTCTATCGATCATCAACTGTGCCGCTTGATAAGCGAGATTGGTGGAATCATCTGGCACGCCCGCAGCTGTCGATCCACCGATATCCAAAGTAATTCCAGTCCCTGGTTCAGCAAATCTCACTGTGACATCATCGTAAATGGAGATCGCTTGAAAGACTGTCGTGACTTCGTGATACCCATCGAGATCCAGCGGGCCAACGGAGAGTTGCAGGTTCACCTTTCCAGGAACTCGGACAACTACCCCATTACGCCTCATGCGCTAAGAGTATTAGCAATAGCCATAAAGTCGCTCAGTAGAAGTGTTTCTCCGCGTGCAGTTGGGTCGATGCCTGCCCCAGCTATTGCAGCCTCGGCACTTCCCCCGAAAAGTTGGGATAGCGCTCCGCGTAACATCTTGCGCCTCTGCGCAAAAGCAGCGTCAATCACCGAGAAGGTGACGTGCCGCGCTGATTCATCCCCAGCCGCTTCGTGACGTACAAATCTGACCAAGGATGAATCCACGTTAGGGATCGGCCAAAATACTTGGCGAGCAACGTTGCCAGCGCTGCTGAGGTCGGCCCACCAGGTGGCTTTTACGGAAGGCGATCCGTAATTCTTGGTACCTGGCCTGGCTACCAAGCGATCGGCAACTTCGCTCTGCACCATAACTACTCCAGATCGGATACTAGGAAACTTCTGTAAGAAGTGGAGCAACACGGGAACCGAAATGTTGTAGGGCAGATTGGCCACTAAAATGGTGGGTGGCAGCGGAAGTGATTGCGTCGTTAGCGCATCTTCATTGCGGACAATTAAATTCTCACCATCAAACCCATGTGCAGCAACGGTGAGTGGCAGTTCTGCCGCCAATCGTTGATCAATCTCTATTGCAACAACCTTGCTCGCAATTTCCATCAAGGCAAGGGTCAATGAACCTAGACCTGGTCCGATTTCAAGTGCAACATCATCGCCGCGTACATCCGCTACCTTTACTATGCGGCGACAGGTGTTTGCATCAACAACGAAATTCTGGCCTAACTTCTTGGTTGGGTTTACTCCGATGCGCGCAGCTATTTCACGAATCTCTGCCGCACCAAGCAGGGTCCCCATTTATTCAAAACTTCCAAAGAAACGAAGTGCGTTTTCGGTAACGCGGTCGCAGATGTAGTCAACGCTCTCACCACGAATTTCAGCGACGAAGCGAGCGATATTCGCTACTTGTGCAGGTGTATTGAGGGCGCCGCGGTGTGGTGAGGGGGCCAAGAAAGGCGAATCAGTTTCCAGCAACAGTTGGTCAATTGGGACAAGCTTTACTGCCTCTCGCAACTCTGGAGCATTCTTAAAGGTAACTGTTCCAGCAAACGAGAGTATGTAACCGGCATCGATACATTCGCGCGCCATCTCGGCATCGCCCGAATAGCAATGAAATATCGTGATCTTCGGTGCCCCGCTATCGAGCAAGGTATCAAGTACGGCGCGATGCGCATTGCGATCATGAATTACTAGCGCTTTATCAACACCCTTAGCTAGCGCAATGTGGCGGCGAAAAGAATAAGCCTGCCTATCGCGCAGTTCGGGCTCAGTTCTAAAGAAATCTAAACCGGTCTCACCGATCGCACGGACTCTGGGGTGACGCGCCAACTCTTCAATGATTGCTAGATCACCCTCGAGATCTGCGACAACAGGTGCCTCATTTGGGTGAAGCGCGACCGCCGCCAAGACCCGACCTGGGAAGGTTTCTGCACACTTAACGCCCCAACGTGATTGCTCTGCTGAGTATCCAACTTGAACTACCCGATCTATCCCAGCCAAAGCTGCGGCATCAAGAACATCACGAATCTCATCGGAATCAGGTTCGCTCTCGGTGACCAACTCCAAATGAGCATGAACATCAATACACGCTCTGGCTAGCGGTTCGGGAGCGGGCGCAGCGGGGCGCGGCTCTCTGAGCGAGTGGCGTTCCGACATCTACTCCGCTTTTTCTTCTAATCGCGGAAAGAGCACCGCGCCTTTCGTGACCTTAGAACCTGGTGGCAACTGTCCCCAGCGGGAAACTTCGCCAATCTTCTGCAAACCAATATCACCCAGCGTCTCTTGGGCGCCCAGGCT
>CAIUIT010000102.1 GCA_903899375.1 uncultured Actinomycetes bacterium | reverse complement strand
CGAATTGCCTTGTACATAACGATCGTATTGATCAGTCACCCAGGACTTGTCGGCGATGTTTGGGGATGTGATCAGTGCAAGCAGTTCGGACTTGATCGCGGCAGCGGTATCAACTTCTGGAAGAACTGTTGCCTTTAAAGTGTCGAGATAAGCTGGCCGTGCTATGGGGCGGTTATAGACCGGACCATCGTGGGCCACGGTGCGCGGCGGAACATCAACAATCAATTCGCCGTTGAAAGTAATTTCTAGATGCTTACCTTCAGTTACTTGGCCAATAACAGTTGCGGTGACATCCCACTTCCTGCAAATCTTCATAAAGCGCGCCAACTTGGTGGGCTCGATAATCGCGCACATGCGCTCTTGTGATTCTGACATCAAGATCTCTTCGGGTGAAAGCGAAGGATCGCGTAGCGGAACCTTGTCGAGTTGAATCGACATGCCGCCTGAACCGGCGGAAGCCAATTCACTGGTCGCGCAAGAAAGTCCAGCGCCACCCAGATCTTGGATCCCAATAACTAAATCTTCTGCGAAAATTTCTAGAGAGCACTCAATCAAAACTTTTTCAGCGAAGGGATCTCCGACCTGGACGGCGGGGCGCTTGGCAGCTTTGCCCGATGCAAATGTTTCAGAGGCAAGTACTGATACTCCACCGATTCCATCGCCACCGGTCTTTGCACCGAAGAGAACAACGAGATTGCCAGTACCGTGCGCAGTCGCCAGTTTGATATCTTCGTGGCGCATTACGCCGACGCAGAGCGCATTGACGAGCGGATTGCCCGCATAAGTAGCGTCAAATACCACTTCTCCACCGATATTGGGAAGGCCGAGGCAATTTCCGTAACCACCAACGCCGGCCACAATTCCTGGCAATACGCGGCGAGTATCAACGGCGTCGGCCGGGCCAAAGCGCAGTGGATCCATAACAGCGATAGGACGAGCACCCATCGTTAAAATATCGCGGACGATTCCACCTACGCCGGTCGCTGCGCCTTGATATGGCTCTACAAAAGATGGGTGGTTGTGGGATTCGATCTTAAAAGTAATCGCATAACCCTGACCGATATCGACAACACCAGCGTTCTCGCCGATACCAACCAGGAGCGCATCAGAATGAGGAGCTTTCTCGCCAAATTGTTTGAGGTGTACCTTGGAAGATTTATACGAACAGTGTTCAGACCACATCACCGAATACATCGCGAGTTCAGAAGATGTCGGGCGGCGACCTAGGATTTCACGGATGCGGGCGTACTCATCTTCTTTGAGGCCAAGTTCGCGCCACGGTTGAACGGTTTCTGGTTGTGTCGCTGCGATCGCAACGGTGTCGAGCGCCATCAACGTCCTACCAAACTATGCAAGATAGATGTGAAGAAGGCCAAGCCATCAACGCTGGGGCCGGTCAAAGATTCAATCGCTTGTTCTGGGTGTGGCATAACGCCAACGACATTTCCGCGCGCATTGGAAATTCCGGCTATATCGTTCTTTGAACCATTGGGATTCGAATCCGCATAACGAAGAACCACGCGCCCTTCGGATTCCAGCTGGTGCAAGGTTTCTGTGCTCGCTTGAAATGAACCTTCGCCATTTTTAATAGGAATAACTAGGCGATCGCCTTTTCTGTAACCAGATGTCCACGGAGTAGATGTGTTTTCGATAATTAAAGGTTGATCGGTGCAGACAAAGTGCAGACCTTGATTGCGAGTGAGCGCGCCGGGCAAGAGATGGGATTCGCAGAGGATTTGGAAGCCATTGCAGATTCCGAGAACGGGAAAACCATGTTCTGCGGCGACGATGATCGAGGACATGATCGGCGCAAAGCGCGAGATCGCACCACAGCGCAGATAGTCACCATAGGAAAAACCGCCGGGAAGGACGACCGCTTCAACTTCTTTCAGATCATCGCTAGCGTGGAAGAGTGGAACTGGAGTTCCACCGGCTAAGCGAATGGCGCGCAGAGCAGATGAATCATCGAGTGAACCAGGAAAGGTGACAACGCCAATGCGCATTAGGCCTCAACCTTTACGAGATACGTTTCAATAACAGGGTTAGAAAGCAGGGTTTCGGCTGCTTTTTCGATATCGGCCAGCATTTCTGGGGTAGGTGTCCCGGCCACTTCAATTTCAAAGCGCTTGCCCTGGCGCACTGCCTTGGCAAAGGTAAAACCTAGCCGGGGCAAGGCTGCTGCAACCGCCTGGCCTTGCGGATCTAAGATCTCGGCCTTCAACATAACTTCTACGACGATGGTGGCCATTAGATAGTCCTTCCGGTCAGTAAGGTGAAAGCAGATTCATAACGCTCGCGAGTCTTTTCAACGACTTCGGTGGGTAGCTCTGGTGGTGGGCTCTGGCGATCCCATCCTGATGCGAGCAACCAATCGCGAACATATTGCTTATCGAAGGAGGGCTGCGTACCGCCCGGCTTCCAAGAGTCGGCAGACCAAAAACGGGAAGAGTCTGGAGTTAAGGCTTCGTCGCCTAGGCATATCTTACCGTCGATATCACGACCGAATTCAAATTTAGTGTCCGCCAAGATGATCCCACGCGTGGCGGCGTAATCGTGGGCGGTGGAATACAGCTGAAGCGTTAGCGATCGAAGGGCTTGCCCATCGGGTTGCCCGATGATTGAACACGCGCGGGCAAAGGAGATGTTCTCGTCGTGATCGCCCATCTCGGCCTTGGTGGCGGGTGTAAAAATATTTTCGGGTAACTTGGATCCATCTAACAGCCCCGCAGGTAGCGGAATTTCAGTAACGGATTGGGACTTTTGGTATTCGACCCAGCCAGAGCCCGCCAAATATCCACGCGCTACGCATTCGATGGGGAACATTTCAAGAGGTTTAACAATAACTGCGCGATCTTTAACAACGGCAGGCACATCAGTGCTGATCAAATGATTGGGGACTAAATCTTCAAACATCTCAAACCAGAAGAGTGAAAGTTGGGTGAGAAGTTTTCCTTTACCGGGAATCAATGTTGGCAAGATGTAATCAAAGGCAGAGATGCGATCGCTGGCGACAATTAATAAGTGGCCGCTCTCGTTTGTATAAAGGTCGCGGACCTTTCCGCTGCGCAGATGGTTCCAGCCATCAATCACGGTGCTCACCTAATACTGGTAGGGCGATATTTCGCCGCTGCCGAGTGCTGTGAAGTAATCGCTTCGATGCGATGTATAACGCGAGTTGTCTGGGCCCGTGCATCACCAGTGAATTCAAGTGGTGAAGAGAGAAGTGATTCCAGCGCGGCTTTATCGAGCGGGATCCGTGAATCAGCGGCAAGTGCATCAATCATTGTATTTGCCTTGCCCGCGCGAATTCCTAGCGCTGCGGCAACTGCGTGTTCCTTAATAACTTCGTGAGCTAGCTCGCGACCCACACCGGCTTTAACTGCAGCGACCAAGATCTTGGTGGTAGCAAGGAAGGGCAGGTAGCGCGTCAATTCGGCGTTAATGACTTCAGGGAATGCGCCGAACTCACTTAAGACAGTCATAAATGTTTCGAGTAGTCCATCGATCGCATAGAAGGCATCTGGCAGTGCGACGCGACGTACAACGCTGCAAGAGACATCGCCTTCGTTCCATTGATCGCCACTGAGTTCTCCGACCATTGATGCGTAACCGCGCAAAATAACCGACAAGCCATTTACCCGCTCGCACGATCTGGTGTTCATCTTGTGCGGCATAGCGCTGGAACCAACCTGGCCAGCCTTAAATCCTTCAGTGACAAGTTCTGCGCCGGCCATCAAGCGGATCGATGTAGCAAAGGATGATGGAGCAGCAGCGAGTTGAACAAGAGTGGTGACCACATCGAAATCGAAGGAACGTGGATAAATTTGGCCGGTGGAATCAAGAACGCGATTAAACCCAAGGTGCGCAGCGATCTCTTCTTCCAACTTCTGGTGGGAAGCGGCGCTACCTAAAAGATCGACTGAATCTTGCGCGGTTCCAACTGGACCTTTGATTCCGCGAATCGGATAGCGATCAATCAAATTTTCTAAACGCTCGTAGGCAAAGAGGAGCTCTTCGGCGGCAGATGCAAAGCGCTTACCTAAAGTGGTTACTTGGGCCGCGACGTTGTGCGAGCGCCCAGTAATTGGCTGATCAATATATTGGCCAGCTCGTTCGGCCAACATGGCGAGTGAAGCAACTACTCGCTCTTGCACGAGCAGCAGACCATCTCGTACCTGCATCGCTTCTACATTTTCGGTGAGATCGCGCGATGTCATACCGGCGTGAATAGCTTCGTGACCGGCTAGTGCATTGAACTCTTCGATGCGAGCTTTGACATCATGGCGGGTCAACTTTTCGCGGGTATCGATCGACGCCAGATTGACCTGAGTTAAAACTTTTTCGTAATCTGCAATTACTTTTTCGGGAATAGGGTGACCCAAACCAGATTGTGCGCGCATTACTGCGATCCATAATTTACGTTCCTGAATGATTTTGGATTCTGCCGACCAGATGGAGCGCATCGCTGCCGATGCATAACGATCAGCTAATACGCTCATGGCTCAATTCTCCCTTACTTTGGGGGCGGCCGATGCCGCCAGCGCAATGTCGTGGCGATAGTGCGCCCCGCGTAGCGTGATCTTGGAGATCGCCTCATAAGCAGCTAAGCGCGCTGCCGTCAGGCTCTCGCCGATCGCGGTTACCGAAAGGACTCGGCCCCCTGCCGAATGCAGCACGCCATCCTTTAACGCTGTCCCCGCATGATGCAGATAGGCGCCATCGACCGAACTGGTGCCAGTAATGGGGTCCCCAAGCCGTGGGTTGATTGGATATCCCTCGGCGGCCAAGACGATCGTCACAGCGGCGGTGGTCGACCATTCCAAAGGTGGAGCATCTTTGAGCGCACCAGTGGCTGCTTGATACAAGAGGGTTGCGAGTGGGGTCTTTAAACGAGGCAGTAAGACTTGGGTTTCTGGATCTCCGAAGCGAGCATTGAATTCAATGACGCGCATGCCGCGGGATGTCAGCGCAAGGCCGGCATAGAGCAACCCCACAAATGGGGTATCGCGCGCCTTCATCTCTGCAATGGTGGGTTTTAGAACTTGAGTCAACGTCTGCTCGACAATATCGGCCGGTGCCCAAGGCAGCGGCGAATATGCGCCCATGCCACCTGTGTTTGGTCCTAAATCGCCATCAAGAGCTCGTTTGAAATCTTGAGCGGGCTGCATCGCAAGGACCGTGGTTCCATCCGAAATTCCAAAGAGTGAAACTTCGGGGCCATCCAAGAACTCTTCAATAACAACCCGTGGGGAAAGGTAGGCGTGATCTAGAGCAATCTGTCGATCGTTGGTTACAACGACGCCCTTACCCGCAGCTAATCCATCGTGCTTAACAACATAAGGGGCACCAAAAGTGTCTAGAGCGGATTCCATCTCTGCTTTAGTGGTGCAGGTGAAGCTGCGTGCAGTGGGAACACCGGCATCGTGCATTACCTGCTTTGCAAAATCTTTGGAACCTTCGAGGGTGGCAGCTATCGCACTGGGTCCAAAGGTGGCGATACCAGCTTTACGCAGCGCATCGGCGAGACCATTGACGAGGGGTTTTTCTGGTCCGATGACAACGAGATCAATCGCTAACTCTTTAGCAAGTGCAACGACGAGTTGATTATTATCAAGATCAATCTGGTGCAACGTTGCAATCTGTGCAATGCCTGGATTGCCCGGGGCAACATGGAGCTCTTCTACAATGGGATCACGGTTAAGCGCTTGTGCGAGTGCATGCTCGCGGCCACCGGATCCAATCAGAAGAACTTTCAAATGAAATCCTTCACGACGATCGTCTCATCGCGACCAGGGCCGACGCCGATAGCGCTCATCGGAGCTCCGGAAATATCTTCTAAGAATTTGATGTAAGCACGCGCATTTGCTGGAAGATCTTCAATCTTGCGCGCCTTGGAGATATCTTCTTTCCAACCCGGAAGATATTCGTAGATAGGTTTTGCGTGATGGAAATCTGATTGCGATGATGGAAGTTCTTCAACGCGCTTGCCATCAATTTCGTAGGCAACACATACAGGGATCTGATCCCACCCAGTGAGCACATCGAGTTTGGTTAAGAAGAAATCGGTCAATCCATTTACCCGCACTGCATAACGTGCGATGGGAGCGTCATACCAACCACAACGGCGCGGGCGGCCAGTTGTAACTCCGACCTCTCCGCCAATGGTCCGTAACTTTTCGCCATCTTCATCGAAGAGTTCGGTTGGGAAAGGACCTGAGCCAACTCTTGTCGTGTAAGCCTTAACGATTCCGATAACGCGTGTGATCTTTGTTGGACCAATTCCAGATCCAGTACAGGCGCCGCCCGCGGTCGGATTCGAAGATGTAACAAAGGGATATGTACCATGATCGACATCGAGCAAGGTTCCTTGTGAACCTTCAAGGAGTACGGTCTTGCCAGCTTTGAGCGCTTGATCGAGAAGTAAAACGGTATCTGTGACATAGGGACGCAAGATTTCGGCGTAACCAAGGTATTCGTTAAGAACTTCTTCAACTTCGATTCCTTTGCGATTAAAAACCTTAATTAGTACTTGGTTCTTATCGCGCAGCGCACCTTCGATCTTCTGGCGCAAGATAGATGGGTCAAAGAGATCTTGGACGCGAATACCGATTCGGTTGATTTTGTCGGCATAAGCAGGGCCGATGCCGCGACCAGTTGTACCGATCTTGGAATTGCCTAAAAATCGTTCGGAAACCTTATCGATGGTGCGGTGATAAGGCGTAATCAGATGCGCGTTAGTGCTGATCTTCAATTTTGATGTATCGATACCGCGATCGTTTAAGCCCTTAATCTCTTCCAAAAGCACAGATGGATCGATCACAACGCCGTTGCCGATTACCGGAACGACGTTAGGACTCAAAATTCCAGATGGAAGTAGGTGAAGTGCATATTTCTGATCCCCAATAACAACGGTATGACCAGCATTGTTTCCGCCTTGATAGCGAACGACATAGTCGACGCGATCTCCCAAGATGTCAGTTGCCTTGCCCTTACCTTCATCGCCCCATTGAGCGCCGAGTAGTACTAGAGCAGGCATTTGTTTACCTAACTTTCTTGGGAGTTAATACACGACAGATGGAACTACTTGTTGATCGATGTTCCGGTAGAACGTAGATCTGCACAAGCTTCGAGAACGCGCTTTGCAAGTCCAGCCTCGCCGGCCTTACCCCATGCACGTGGATCATAAGCCTTCTTATTGCCCACTTCGCCATCTACCTTCAAGACTCCATCGTAATTCTTCAAGATGTGATCAGCGACGGGACGGGTAAATGCATATTGAGTGTCGGTATCGATATTCATCTTTACAACACCGTAATCGAGCGATTCACGAATTTCGGAGAGCAACGAACCAGAACCACCATGGAAGACGAGATCCATTGGCTTTGATCCAGCTGGAAGTCCGAGCTTGGCAGCAACTGCATCTTGCAGCGTCTGCAAAATCTTTGGTTGCAGAACCACGTTCCCTGGCTTGTACACACCGTGCACATTTCCGAATGTTGCTGCCACCATGTAGCGAGCATGTGCATCATTACCAAGCGTCTCGATAGTCAAGAGCGCATCTTCTGGGGTCGAGTACAACTTTGCATCGTGCTTTGCCTCGATGCCATCTTCTTCGCCACCGACAACACCAATTTCAATTTCAAGAATGGTGCGAGCAGCTTTAGATTTTTCTAGCAACTCTTTTGCAATGCTCATGTTTTCGGGCATTGATACCGCTGATCCATCCCACATATGTGAGTTGAAGAGTGGAGCCTTGCCGGATTTCACTCGATCAGCGCCGAAGGCGAGGAGTGGACGCATAAAGCCATCTAACTTCTCTGCTGGACAGTGATCGGTATGAATTCCAATGTTGACGTTGTAGTTCTTAGCAACGATGTGTGCGAACTCGGCGAGCGCAACTGCGCCATCGACCATGTTCTTTACGGTGGAACCTGAAAGGTATTCCGCTCCGCCCCAAGAGATCTGCACGATTCCATCAGATTCTGCTTCTGCAAAACCACGGATCGCACCGATCAGCGTCTGAGATGAAGAGACGTTGATCGCTGGGTATGCGAAGGCGCCTGCCTTGGCGCGGTCCAACATTTGTGCATAAATTTCCGGAGTTGCGATTGGCATCTGAAATGTTCTCCCTGTTGAGGTTAAAAAGGCTGTAAGTGGACGCCATGGGCTCAACGCTGGGTCAGGCTGTCTTGCTTACGGCTAATCCCACCACATTTCGGGGCGGATTGGAAAACCCGAATGGCATTTGGGCCTAATTGATCCCAAAATGGCTCAATAATCGATCGATTCCCAGAAGACCGAAGTTCGAATGCATCACGGCCTGGCCACCTCGCAGCAGCCAGCGCCCTGCAACCTCGAGAGTATGAAGATGTGCGACGACCCTAAAGACGGTATTGAATATTGCAAACACTCTGCCTCCTTATCTCTTCCCGCCCCACCATGAGTGGGTCGGAGTTGTGTTAGGTGAGCAAAGTACGAAATATCCAGGCATGGCAGAGGGGGTCGACCCCTCATCTGTGGGGTCGACCCCCTTGTGGATAGGTAAAGAGTTTGATGATCTATTAAGGGAGAAGAACTCTTCCGTACTCCTCATTGATGAGAGCCTTGGCTGCCATATAAAGAGCGACCAGTGCGGTCAGAATTCCAATCCAACCACCAGTCTTAAGTGCACCCGAGTGGCCGCCACCCCAATTTCCAAAAGCTTCGAGGATCAATGTCAGAGTTAATAGGAAGCCAAAGAGGTTGTGGTGCATGCTCCGCTTCATAACCGCCATCCAGAAGACAAAAGCTGCGATGGCAAAAACCATGCAGAACACCCCGGCAGCTCCTGGGGCTTGCAGGTGCTCGGAGTTGTAATACCAACTCGAGAGCCAAAAGGCTCCAAAGGTGCCGAAAAATGTTAAGCCGATGGCATCCCCACGGAGGAATTCCATGACACTTACCAAAATGCTGATAACCCCGCCCAAGAAGAGTGCGGTTCCCAAGACCTCGGCACCTGCGACACCGTGCCACAGGTTTGCATCAGCGCTACTTTGCAAGAAAGCCGTGATTCCGAATGCCGCTAGACCTAACGGTGCTGGGTTAGCAACCATGCGATCATTTGCCATATTTGCTTCTCCTTCGTGAATGAACTGCAGCCGTCTCCTTTGACGGCCATCAATAATTATCCGCGCCAGATTCTCAGAAATGTGGGATGCGTCACTATCTCTTCGCTACTTTTTTTAACTCTTCTTTTCCTTTCTTTTCCTTTCTTTTCCTTGTGACTGGGCACGGCGAAAGGTAGCCTCACCGCCATGAGTTCACTCGAAAATCTCTCCCACGAGAATCGGACATTTCCCCCCAGCCCAGAGTTTGTAGCCCAAGCCAATGCACAAGCGGGCCTGTACCAAGAGGCGGCAGATGATCGCCTCGCCTTCTGGAGTAGACAGGCTGACTACTTACATTGGGATAAGAAGTGGGATGAAGTCCTCAAGTGGGAAGTTCCCTCCGCGCAATGGTTTCTCGGCGGAAAGATCAATGCAACCTATAACTGCCTAGATGTACATGTTCTTGCAGGACGTGGAGATCGCGTTGCCTTTCACTTCGAAGGTGAACCTGGCGACACCCGCACCATCACTTATGCGCAGATGCTGCACGATGTTAAGAAAGCCACCAACGCTCTCATTGAATTAGGAATAGGCGCCGGCGATCGCGTTGCAATTTATATGCCGATGATCCCGGAAGCTGCTGTGGCCATGCTGGCCTGCGCACGAATCGGCGCAGCGCATTCGGTGATCTTCGGTGGGTTTAGTGCCGATGCCCTTAAGAGTCGTATTCAAGATGCCGATGCAACTTTAGTCATTACCTCAGATGGAGGATTCCGCAAAGGTTCAGCATTCCCTCTAAAGCCTGTTGTCGATGAAGCGCTCGCAGGTGCGGACCACAATGTAAGAAATGTGCTCGTTGTTAAACGCACTGGCCAAGAGACAGAGTGGAACGCAGGTCGAGATATCTGGTGGCACGAAATTGTTGATCGTCAAAACCCTGAACATGTTGCCCAAGGTTTTGATTCAGAGCAAGTGCTATTTATTCTCTACACCTCTGGAACTACCGCCAAGCCAAAGGGAATATTTCATACAACCGGCGGCTACCTGACCCAAACCTCGTATACGCATCGTGCTGTTTTTGATCTCAAGCCCGAGACCGATGTCTATTGGTGCACAGCGGATATTGGCTGGATCACCGGCCACTCATATGTTGTCTATGGACCAATGATCAATGGCGCTACGCAAGTAATGTATGAAGGAACGCCCGATTCGCCAACCAAGCATCGCCTCTTTCAAATTATCGAAAAATACAAAGTTTCAATTCTTTACACCGCGCCGACCCTGATCCGCACCTGGATGAAATGGGGCGAAGAGTTCCCTGCCGATAGTGATTTAACATCTCTGCGCCTGCTCGGCTCTGTTGGTGAACCTATTAATCCCGAAGCATGGATGTGGTACCGCGAAGTTATCGGTGGAGATCGTTGTCCTATCGTCGATACCTGGTGGCAGACCGAGACCGGTGGTCTCATGATCTCGCCTCTGCCTGGCGTAACAGCAACGAAACCGGGATCTGCGATGGCAGCTCTTCCTGGTATCAGTGCCAAGATTGTTGACGATGAAGGCCGAGAAGTTGAAAATGGAAAAGGTGGCTACTTGGTTCTTACAGAACCTTGGCCGGCCATGTTGCGTGGCGTTTGGGGCGAACCAGAGAGATATCAAGAGACATACTGGTCGCGCTTTCCGGGTAAATATTTTGCTGGTGATGGCGCGAAGATCGATGACGATGGAGCCATCTGGTTGCTCGGTCGCGTCGATGACGTTATGAATGTATCGGGTCACCGTATTTCCACCACCGAAGTCGAATCATCGCTCGTCTCTCACCACAATGTTGCAGAAGCTGCTGTTGTAGGTGCAAACGATGCCATGACGGGGCAGGCGATCGTTGCCTTCGTAATTTTGCGAGGTGGAATACCGAGCGTGGGTGGAGAAGAGTTAATTAAAGATTTGAAAGCTCATGTCACTAAAGAGATTGGCGCGATTGCACGCCCGAAGCAGATATTGGTTGTCGCCGAACTTCCCAAGACACGTAGTGGAAAGATCATGCGTCGTTTACTGCGCGATGTTGCAGAGAATAGAACGGTCGGAGATTCAACAACGCTAGCCGATCCCAATATTATGAAACTTATTGGAGAAGGACTAAAGAGCGGAAAATCTGAAGATTAATTAATTGTCGCCGCCGCCACTCACGCGAACGCGAGCTTTTGGTGCGAGCGTTAGGCAAGCAGTAACGGCTACCTTCTGGGCTGCCTTCTGGACCGCACTTTGAGTTGGTTTCGCTGGAGGCGTCTTTAGCTTTGCGCCATCATCGCCTTGCTTTACGCCGACGGTATCTAGAATTGCAATTCCACCATGGGCTACTAGGCAGGTGTTGTATTTCTTAAGGATTGCTTGGCGAGCAGCGTTGCCCCCACCTTGATTCTCGCCTGTTCCACCTTCGCCTTCACCGCCGGCCCCACCGCTGACCTGTGGCTTTGCGGCAGTCGTGGTTGAAGTCAAAGCCCAGACCAATTTTCCGCTTAGGACTTTGATGCAGGTATAAGACTTTCCAGCGATAGATGTCACGGCACCAGCCTTAACGCATATTCCACCGACTGTAGCAGTGGGAGAGGTTGTCGCCGCTTCTGCTCCGGTTACAGAGATCGCAGAGATAACTATTAGGGAGAGCAGGCTAGCCAGTGTTTTCTTAATCATGGGAGGAATGTTAAGCGCAGAAACTTAGTTTGTGTTGAGTGGTTGCTGGGAGAAGTGGGTGAATCTGGACTCTTTTCAATGGAGAGAAGCTTCAGCGCGCTTGGTGAGGTTAGAAATGATCGATGGAGAGTTGGTATTTATTGAGGTGTAAATCGTGCTCTTCGGAATATTCTGTGAAGCCCAACCCCAAGGAGTGATCAAAAGGAGATGGCCCAAGATGACAAGAGCGATAAGAGTCCCTAGCGTCGAAAAGGCAGCTCCCAAGAGAGAGTCAACCCATTTAAATGGCCCAAACAAGATCTTGGAATGAAATAGCGCCCCGATCTTCTTGAGCAAAGCTTCGCCAATTGAGGAAGCGATAGTCACTGCGAGAAAGAGTAGAAAGAATTTTGTGACGCCGCGAGAATGGAAATAGTGCAATCCAAGTGTCAGCCCAAGCAAGCCACCACCGATATAACCGATGAAACTAAATATCGAGGTGATGAACCCGGCTCTGTAACCGCGAATAAATGAGACTAGGCTCGCCAGAACGAAGATTACATCAACCCAATTCTTCATAATTTGATCTTCAAATACTTAGTGACTTCTGCCTTCAGCTCCGCTGTTGAGGTGATCAAACCAATCTGCTTATAGACCACTTTTCCGTGAGCATCGATAAACCAAGTGACTGGCACTCCGAGCCCAAATATCCCCCGTGTAATACTCGTGACATCAAAGAGAATAGGCCAAGTCATCTTCTTCTTCATGACAAAGTTGCGACCAGCTTGCATATTGGTCTCTTCAACATCAATTCCCACGATAGAAACTTTGTGCATTGCTTGCAGATCAAGAAAGTGCGGGATCTCTTGATTGCACGGTTCACACCACGAGCCAAAGACATTCACAACGACGGGACCACGGATTGCCTGATAAATAACCCGAGTTTTGTTATCAAGGCAGGGCAGAGAAATACCTTTGGTCACCGTTTTAGAAACTAAAATCGAGGAGCAACCCACCACGGATCCTGTGGTTGCATGTGAAGTGGTTGGAATGAACAAGGTGACCAGAAGAGTCATGAGAGCTATCAAAGTCCTCTTCACCTAAAGTCCTCATCTCTTTTCACAAGTTGCAAGGCCTTGATCTTATCGACCTCACCGATGCCAAATGATGGACAGAGCGCGGCAAGTGGGCAGGCACCACAAGCGGGTTTGCGGGAATGGCAGATGCGACGACCATGCCAGATCATTCGCTGTGAAAGATTGGTCCACTCCTTCTGCGCAATTAGCGCTCCCACTTCTTGTTCAACTTTTACTGGGTCAAGTGAATCGCTCCACCCAAAGCGTCTGCTTAATCGACCGAAATGCGTATCAACCGTTATTCCAGGAATTCCAAAGGCATGACCCAGGACGACATTTGCCGTCTTACGCCCAACGCCAGACAGGGTCACCAATTCATCGAGATCATCAGGAACTTCTGAGTTGTACTGCGTTACCAGGCGCTCACTCAGGGACTTAATGTTCTGCGCCTTGGAATGAAAAAAACCGAGAGAATGAATGATCTCCTCTAAGTCCAGAACGTTGGCGCCGGCCATCCGGCGTGCGGTGCCATATTTCTTGAAGAGCGCCGGCGTCACTTGGTTGACCCGCTTGTCAGTACATTGTGCCGATAAGACCGTTGCAACGAGGAGTTGGAAGGGGGTCTTGAAATCTAGCTCACAATGCACATCTGGGTAGCGCTTGGTGAGGATACGGTAGATAGCACGGGCGCGTTTGCGCCTCTCCTCAACGCTTTCATTCACATTGCTAGCCTAGGGGATCGGTCAGGGCGCAAGGGTTGGAGCGAGGTGGGCACTGGATGTAGGGTCAACCCGTGAACCAAAAAGAAGACGATCTAATCATCCGGAAAGCTCCCCTATTTAGTGCACTTGATGATGATGCCTCTCATGCGCTTCGTGCATCGATGGTGGCTCTCAAACTTAACAAGGGCCAAGTTCTCTTTAAAGAGCGACAAGAGGGCGATCGCCTATATGTTGTCGTTCACGGCAAGATCAAGTTGGGTACGACGAGCGCAGATGGACGCGAAAATCTCCTTTCAATTCTTGGACCTGGCGAGATGTTCGGCGAGCTCTCACTCTTTGATCCAGAACCTCGCACTTCAACAGCGACCGCTGTTACTGATGTGCGTTTAGTATCTCTCGCACACGATGCGGTAATGGGTCTGGTAACTTCGAGTCCACAAACATCCCTTGAACTTTTGCGCCGCTTGGCGCAACGTCTGCGTAAATCTAATGAAGTCTTGGCTGACTTAGTCTTCGCCGATGTTCCGGGCCGTGTTGCAAAGGCGATCATGGATCTTGGAGAACGCTTTGGCGTTCAAAAGGAAGATGGTCTACATGTCAACCACGACCTAACACAAGAAGAGTTGGCTCAACTCGTGGGAGCATCTCGCGAAACCGTAAATAAAGCTCTTGCTG
>CAIUIT010000101.1 GCA_903899375.1 uncultured Actinomycetes bacterium | reverse complement strand
TCTGGCGCAGATGCGAAACCCCACGATCCGTTGACGATGACTCGTACTCCAATGCCAGAGACACTTCCATCGGTCTGGGTTTCTGGATTGGTATCCCGCAACTGCAAGACACCCGTGCGGACCCGTTCTACGCGGATATCGACGTGGGAGGCGCCAAGGGAGAGGCCGGTTTGGATGGCGGCATCGGAAACTTCGGCGAGCGGCAGGGCAAGAAAATCGGGGTCTACGTGGTGAGATTGGGTCTGAGACATAGGTGCAGTTTGCTTGATAGGGCAGGTATTCTCAAGCAATGAGCAACGAAGCCCAGTCCAAAAGAATTTTGCGCGCCGCTACGGGGAGCCAGATGAGCGCGAAGGGTTGGGGCCAAGAGGCCGCGATCCGCATGCTCCACAACAATCTGGACCCTGCTGTGGCCGAACATCCAGAGAAGCTCGTCGTTTACGGCGGTACCGGCAAAGCCGCCCGCGACTGGCCCTCCTTTGATGCCATCGTGCGCCAGCTGACCAAGCTCAAAGATGACGAGACGCTGCTCGTCCAATCGGGAAAGCCGGTTGGAGTTTTTCAAACCCACGAATGGGCACCCCGAGTTCTAATAGCAAATTCCAACTTAGTCGGAGATTGGGCTAACTGGCCGGAATTTCGTCGCTTGGAACATATGGGTCTGACGATGTACGGACAGATGACAGCAGGTTCATGGATCTACATCGGCACCCAGGGAATTTTGCAGGGCACATACGAAACTTTTGCTGCGATCGCCCGCAAGCGCTATGGCGGAACTCTGCAGCACACATTGACCCTGACCGGTGGTTGTGGCGGAATGGGTGGCGCACAGCCCCTAGCGGTAACGATGAATGGTGGAGTCTGCCTAATTATTGATATAGATAAAACTCGTTTAGAGAAGCGAATCGAATCACGTTACCTTGATGAGATCGCCGATAATTTAGATGATGCAGTTGAGCGTGTATTGAAAGCAAAGTCCGAGGGACGTCCACTTTCGGTGGGACTGGTTGGCAATACTGCCATCTTGGTTCCGCAACTACTCACCATGGATGTTCCCATTGATATCGTGACAGACCAGACTTCTGCCCACGATCCGCTTGCCTACATCCCTATTGGTGTTGATTTCCATGATGCGGCGCAGCTCGCCAAAGATAACCCCGAAGATTTCACCTTGCGCGCTCGCGAATCGATGGCGAAGCATGTTGAAGCGATGGTTGGCTTCATGGATAAGGGCGCTGAAGTATTTGATTACGGCAATTCGATCCGCGATGAAGCGCGTCAAGGTGGCTACAGCCGCGCCTTTGCCTTCCCGGGATTTGTCCCTGCATATATTCGCCCACTCTTCTGCGAAGGTAAAGGACCATTTCGCTGGGTCGCACTTTCCGGGGATCCAAAAGATATATATCGGACCGACAAGGCGATTCTCGATCTCTTTCCCGAGAACGAAGGGTTGCATCGTTGGATCACGATGGCGCAGGAGAAGGTTGCCTTCCAAGGTCTACCTGCTCGCATCTGCTGGTTGGGTTATGGCGAGAGAGATAAAGCGGGGTTGGCTTTTAACGATTTAGTTGCTCGTGGTGA
>CAIUIT010000100.1 GCA_903899375.1 uncultured Actinomycetes bacterium | reverse complement strand
GGGTTCTCTCCAGCTTTCGGGAGAACGGCTTTAGGGGTGCGTGCCATGGCGCGTATCTTGCCACGCTATTTACGGCAGGATGGGGATGTGGGCTTTGGACTGGCAGATCTGTCGCAATCTATCTTTGCGACCCTTGGGCTTGCCGGCACGGAAAATCGTCTCGCGCTCGCCCAATCGCGGAGGACCTGCCTCCTACTTATCGATGGCATGGGTTCTAAGTCGCTGGAGAGTTATAAGTCACAATTTTCAATATTTGCGTCAGTGAAATCATCTTCCGATTTAGAATCGCACTTTCCATCAACCACTGTTACTAATCTAACGAGTTTGGGCACCGGAGAACTTCCTGGTGTCCATGGAATGCTGGGATACACGGTACGCGTTCCCAATTCTGGAACTCCGGGACGATTACTCAATGCACTTAAATGGGATGATCGAGTCGATCCACTCTTCTGGCAGAAGGTACCAACGCTCTTTGAGCGCGGCATGGAACATGGGATTACTGTTACGAATATCGCTGAAAAACGCTATGAGGGAAGTGCATTTACTCAAGCTGCTCTACGAGGTGCAAAATATGTGGGCGCGAATCGCAGCGAAGAGATGGTTAACGCAGCAGCACAGGCGCTCGCCGAACCTTATTCTTTCACTTACTTGTATATAAATGCGCTTGACCATGCTGGTCACAATGATGGCGTTGGTAGCGAAAAGTGGATGCTGGCACTTTCGCAAGTAGCCGAACTCATAACTTCGTTGATGGCTCGCTTGCCTAAGAACACCGACCTTTATGTGACGGCCGACCATGGGATGGTCAACGTGGGAGAGAAGATCATTTTGGGCCAAGATAATGGATTGATGAACAACATCACCCTCGTTGGGGGAGAGCCACGAGCTCGTCATATGTATGTGGCTCAAGGATCTGCGGCAGAGACCATCGCGCAATGGCGTGAATATTTGGGAGAGCGCGCCACAATTTATTCGCGTGAAGAAATGGTGGCGAACCAAACTTTTGGAGCGGTCGTATCGCAGGATAGTTTGGAACGTATGGGCGATTTCATGGCAATTGCGAATGATGAGATGATCTTGATCGATCCCGAACGTGCTTCACAAGAGTCGTCCATGGTGGGACATCACGGAGGAGTTACTGAGATGGAGTCCGCTATTCCTCTTCTGAAGTTTCTTTAGGACCGCCGAACATGATGTCGTCCCATGAGGGAATCTTTAAACGCTTAGTAATCCCATCGCGCTTTTCGGCATCGGAGGCACTATCTGCCTGACTTGGTCCTGAATTTATGATGGCATCTAGGCTAGAAATCTTGATCGGGTCTGGATATTCCATGCGATCGACACCTTCACGGACCGCAACTAATCGCGGTGCTGGCGTTGTCGCGGGGTAGACGATTCCGTGAGATGGAACGGCGCTTTGAGCTTCTAACTCATCTCCAGCAATCCACGCTGCATCATCATCGAGCGCTTCCAGGCTGCGATTAGCTAAATCGAAAGACCAATTCGCTTCGCTAGTTCCACCGTTCTTGGTCGGATAAAAAAGGATGATGTTCCACGAGCCATCTGGCAGGCGCCAGGTATTCCACTCGACCAGCGCCATATCTACTCCACGAGGAGCAAGTTGTGAAATTGTTGCGGACATTAAAGTCGGAGCGTGCTTCTCTTTTCGCAGTTGCGCGGCGAGCGCCAAGCCGATGACATACGCGCGCTCTTGCAGGATAGGTCCAGAGAATTTTTCTACCTTTTCCGCGCTCCAATCGGAGTTGCGCACTATTGAGTCGATGCTCTCGCCACCGCGCAGGCGCGCCTGAACATCTTTGACGGTAACCGTCGACTGCTCATCCTCGGAGACAACTGAAACTAAACGGGGCTGGTTGACTAAAGAGCGGAGGTGATCGCTAATTCGAAGGCTGAAGTGCGTGCCATCTTTCGATTGCAACTCGAGTTCGCTGCCATCTTCTGATCGTCCAATTAGTCGTAAGTCGCTCACGGGCAAAGAGTGCCACAACAGGGGGGTCAAGGTTGGGATATTTGGGTGATGCTAGTGATCAGAAATTCGCCGCCAGGTGCGCAGGTAGGGCAGGGTTGCGAGGTTGGCCAGAACGAGGGCGAGGATCGGGACAATAAAGGCCTTGCTCGCTCCTTGTGAGTCGATGATATGTCCGGTGAGCGTTCCGGGAAGAGCGCCTCCCAGCGAAAGGCCAGCAATCACCCAGGAGAGAGTTTCGGTGACTTTTTCGGGGGGTACGGATTTCTCTGCAACGTTGTATCCCGCCACGATCAACGGCGCCACCGCAATTCCTGAGAGAAATAGAGCAACTGTCAACATAACCATTGAGTGGATGAAGAAGAAGGGAAGTGTCAGAACCATGATCGCAAGGAGGTTGATGCGAAAGCGCGAGGCGTCGGACAGACGCCACTTGATGGAGCCGTTGAAGAGCGCGGCAATTCCACTTCCTACCCCCCAGATTGCAAGTACTAGACCTGTATATGCGACATGGTGATGTTGCTGGGCGTAGCCGACTACAGCGAGATTTGTCGCGCTAAAGAACGAGCCGAGAAAAATAAATGGAAAGAAGACGGCTTGTACAACCGGCATAGCTAAAACAAATCCATGCTTTCCGCTCTCATCTTTCTTGAAAGGAGGTGGCTCGGTCGATCGTTGCGAGATGAAGAGAGTTGTTCCGACCGCCATGAAAGAAAATCCCATGATCATCCCGGCAGCTGGGGCGATAAAAGTTGCCGCTGAGGTTGCGACGAGAGGGCCGATAATGAAAATGATTTCGTCGACCAAGGCTTCATAGGAATACGCGGTATTGATCATTACCCGATCTTCGGAGAGAACCCAGAGCCAGCGCCGGCGAATCAGGCCGCCAACATTGGGAAGGAAGACTTCGGCTAGGAAGATCGCGCTCATCCAAATGTAGGTGGGGGCGTGCTTGCTAATGGCGATGAGAAAGATGAGATCAAAGATGATGTAGAAGGGGATGGTAAATCGCAGCACCTTGCGTTGCCCGAGTCGATCTGCGTAACGCGACCAGGTTGGGCTAAAAACCGTCGAAATCAAGGCGGCTCCCGTGGAGACCGTTCCCGCCAAGGTATATGAATGCTTTACATGCACAATGACAAAGGTGATCGAGAGCAAGGTCATAGATATTGGTAATCGAGCGATTGAACCAGCTATGGAAAATCGAAACGCACCCGGTACCGCGAAAAGTTTGCGATATGGTGAAAACATACCTAGATTCTAGCCATGAAGCAGCAACCGCAGACTGAACTCATCAATGAACTACTCATCCTCGCAGAGGGGATCGCGCAGCGGGCTGGTGAACTTCTGAGCAATCGCCCCGACACCTTCGATATCAACGAGAAGAGTTCAGCGCGTGACTTCGCTACACACATGGATATTGCTTGCGAGAAGATGATTGTGGGCGAAATTCTGGCAGCGCGCCCGGGTGATGGAATCATCGGCGAAGAGGGGGCAAACCGGGAGTCCCAATCGGGTATCACCTGGGTGATCGATCCGATTGATGGCACGGTTAATTATTTTTATAACTTACCTGGTTGGAATATCAGCATTGCAGCGAAGGATGCTGACGGAGTTCTTATCGGAATCGTCTATGCGCCTACGCTCAATTCGCTCTGGCGCGCCAGTCGAGGAGGAGGGGCATTTCTCAATGACCGAGCGATCCATTGCTCCAAGGCAGATCGCTTAGAAGATTCATTGATTGCGACGGGATTTTCCTACGATGTGGATGAGCGGGTGCGACAGGGGGAGAAGATTGCAGATTTGATCCCTCGGGTCCGCGATATCCGAAGAAATGGGGCCGCCGCAGTCGACCTCTGCCACGTGGCCAGCGGTTCAGTTGACGGTTATTATGAAATAGGGCTTAAGGAGTGGGATCTAGCTGCCGGGGGGCTGATTGCCCGAGAAGCTGGGGCTATCGTGAGCGCTCGAAAGGGCGCTCCTCCTGGGGAGGAGATGGTTATTGCCGCTGGAGCAGCCCTACACGCGCTCCTCACGCTCGAAATTGGCTAGCCCAGCCTGACTGTGGCAAGATACGGTCTTCAACGAATAACAATATTGGCAGGCCCTCTTACGACGGTCCCATAAGCAAAGGATTACCCATGAACGTTTTGGATGCGGTTGATGCCGCCTCGCTCAAAAAGGGCATTATCAACTTCCGCTCTGGCGATGAGATCAAGGTCCACGTTCGTGTTATCGAAGGTTCCAAGAGCCGAATCCAGGTTTTCCAAGGCGTAGTAATTCGCCGTCAGGGTGCCGGAGTTCGCGAGACTTTCACAATCCGTAAACTTTCATACGGTGTTGGAGTAGAACGTACCTTCCCAGTGCACACCCCAGTTATTGAAAAGTTTGAAATGGTTCGTCGTGGAGATGTCCGTCGCGCCAAGCTTTACTACCTACGCGACCTTCGCGGTAAGGCTGCCAAGATTAAAGAGCGTCGTGGCGCTAACAATGAGTTCATTGTTGAAGATGTAATCGTCGAGGAAGTAGTTATCGAAGCGGTTGTTGAAGCCCCAGTGGTTGTTGAAGCAGTTGTCGAAACTCCAGCAGTTGTTGAAGAAGTTGCTGCAGACGCTGAGACACCAGCCGAACAAGCTTAATTATTCTTAAGATGCGCCTTCCCAAGAAGGGTTCATTGCTTCGGGAAGTTCCGATCATCGTTGTATCGGCTCTTATTGTTGCGGTGATAATCAAAACCTTTTTCGTTCACTTTTTCTATGTCCCTTCTGGTTCGATGCAGAACACTCTGGGAATTGGCGATCGTATCGCCGTCAATAAATTCTCGGCAATGTTCAGCGATATTCGTCGTGGCGAAGTAGTCGTTTTCAAAGATCCAGCTGGATGGCTCGGAGCGGCACCTGCTCCTACGGGAGATGTTTTTACTCGTGATCTTAAGCGCGCGCTTGTCGATGTTGGCGTGATGCCGGACCCCGCAACTCAATACCTAGTCAAACGCACTATTGGTGTTGGTGGCGATCACATAGTTTGCTGCGATGCAAAAGGTCATTTGCAGGTAAATGGAACTTCGATCAATGAAGGTTATCTCTTCCCGGGCAATGCTCCAAGCGATTCAAAATTTGATGTGACTGTTCCTAAAGGATTCATCTGGGTTATGGGCGATCATCGTGCGGCTAGCGCTGACTCGCGCTTTCATACCGACGATGTTCACAAAGGTTTTGTCCCTTTAAATGATGTAGTTGGCCGTGCCGAATTCGTTGTTTGGCCGTTCAACCATATTACGTTCTTGTCGGTCAGCCATGACCTGTCGAAAGTCCCGGTTAAAAAGTAACCGAAATGCCCGGCATCGAAGCCTCACTTCGCGCCAGCGGAGTTATGCGAATCGCCGGAGTAGATGAAGCAGGACGCGGTCCGTGTGCCGGCCCACTCGTAATTGCAGCGATTATTCTGAAAGATTCTGATTCCCAAGTTCTCGCACGCGTACGAGATTCCAAAGCGTTAACCGAGAAAGTACGCGAAGAACTTTACGACGTTGTTATCGATGAAGCGCTTAGCTATTCCATCATCGAAATTTCACCTGAAGAGATCGATCGTCTTGGACTTCATAAATGCAATCTCGAAGGCATGCGTCGCGCGATTAACTCACTAACGACCCCACCTGAATACGTGCTCACCGATGGATATGCCATCGAAGGACTCGCAATTCCCAATCTCGCTGTCTGGAAGGGCGACCAAGTCGCTCTGAGCATCAGCGCCGCATCCATCTTGGCGAAGGTCTATCGCGACCGGATCATGCGCGAGATGGATGTTAAATACCCTGGCTATGGCTTTGCGAAACACAAGGGATATGCAACCGCCGCTCATACGGCAGCTCTGCAAGAGTTGGGCATCACGGAGATTCATCGCCAGAGTTTTGCGAATATCGCTGCCCTGCTTTAATCAACAAGAGAAGTTTTTCAACAGCGAGATAGCATGAAATTCCCCTGGATTTTCAAACGCACTACTTTCTTGATATGACAAAACGAACTTCCCAGATAGGCGCAGATGGGGAGACACTCGTTGCCTCCTATTTGCAGGAGCAAGGCGCGGTGATCATCGCTACGAATTGGCGCATAAAGGAAGGCGAGATAGATCTAGTCGCGAGGCTGGACGGCAGGTTGTTGTTTGTTGAAGTGAAGAGTCGCACGAGTGCCAAATTTGGGCATCCATTAGAAGCTATTGGGCCAGAGAAAGCGCATCGCCTCCAAAGGCTGGCGCTGGCGTGGATTGCGGTGCACGACCAATGGGGAGCTGATTACCGCATTGATTGTGCGGCGGTGCACTTTAGAGATGGGCTGCAACCTGAAGTTGAATATCGCGCAGGAGTTCTTTGATGACGCTGGCGCGCGTTAAGAGCATTGCCTTAATCGGGCTGCGCGGTGAAATAGTGGATATAGAAGTGGACATATCTGATGGATTACCAGGGTACTCCTTGTTGGGCTTACCCGACGCTGCTCTTCTCGAATCAAGAGAGCGAGTACGTTCCGCGCTACAAAATTCCGGAGCCACGTGGCCCAATAAACGAGTAACAGTCTCTCTGTCGCCTGCATGGCTACATAAGAGTGGTTCTGGTTTCGATCTTCCGATCGCCATTGCTCTGTTAATGGCCCAAGGAACAATTACGTCGAGGAATTTAGAGCAACACATATTTCTCGGTGAGCTAGCTCTTGATGGATCGATCAGACCAATTCGGGGAGTTTTGCCGGCATTACTAGCAGCCGTTGATCGTGGAATTACCACTGCCGTAGTGCCGCTAGCCAACGCCGCTGAGGCAATGGGACTGGCAGGCGTTAAATCGATTGCAGTGTCACATTTGAATCAGGTCATCTCATTTATTGAAGAGGGCGTAATCCCAGAAGTGAATCTCGAAGAGATTAAAAGGGTGAGCGAATCACCCCTCGATTTGAGCGAAGTGGTGGGACAGAAGCGAGCACGGTTGGCCCTTGAAATCTCTGCAATCGGTGGACATCACCTCTTATTAATTGGACCTCCCGGAACAGGGAAGACGATGTTGGCAGAACGCATTCCGACAATCATGCCCCCACTTACTCGCGAAGAAGCGGTTGAAGTAGCTGCGATTCATTCGATAGCTGGTGCGCTGGGGGAGAGAAATCTGGAATCTAGAACCCCTCCCTTTGTATCTCCGCATCACACAACGACGGCGACGGCCATGGTTGGAGGTGGGGCGCATTTCATCAAACCTGGCGCTTGTTCCATGGCGCATGGCGGAGTTCTCTTTATTGATGAAGCGCCAGAATGTAAACCTGGAGTTCTTGATTCTCTGCGACAACCGCTCGAATCGGGATCGGTTGTTATCTCTAGAGCAACTGGTAGCACTACCTTTCCCGCGGACTTTCTTCTCGTTATAGCCGCGAATCCCTGCCCCTGTGGACGATTTAATGGAAAGGGGCGGGCGTGCACTTGCACCTCGCTGCAAATTCGTCGCTACCTACAACGCCTTTCTGGACCCCTCCTGGATCGAATTGATATTCGCACCTTCGTTGAAGTGCCAAAGCGAACCGAGTTAGCATCTACCGAAGGGGGTGAGTCAAGCAGCGATGTACGTTCCCGCGTCATTGCCGCTCGTGGCGCAGCGGCCGAGAGATTTACTAGAGATCTTTGGAGCACCAATTCACAGATTCCTGCGAGCCAACTGCGATCTCGCTTTCGCGCCACTAAAGAGGGCATGGCCTTCTTGCATACTGAACTTGATCATGAGCGATTGAGTGCGCGGGGATATCACAAGGTGATGCGGCTGGCTTGGACTATCGCTGATCGCAATGGAGTTACGACCCCGGGGTTAGATGAGGTAGAGAGTGCCTACCACTTGCGACAAGGTGTTGAAATATCATGAGCGGCTCGGATACCGCTGCACATCTTGCGCTCTTAGCCCTCTTCGAGGGCGGGAATGAATATTGGAGCTCTGAATATCTTCGCCTTGGAGCACAAGATTTTTTGGAACGAATATCTTCCGGTGCATATGCGGATTATAAGAATAGTGGTTACAAATTAAGCAAATCTCTGGCACAGATCGATACCAACATGCTCGAAGATCAGATTGCGGCATCGGGTGGATTTCTCTTGACGCGAAACGATGCGGATTGGCCAACTGGCCTAAATGATCTAAAAGCTCCCCCCATTGCACTCGTTGGTCGAGGAGCTCGGCCAGCGCTTGAAAATTTAGAGCGTTCGCTTTCAATTGTGGGAACGAGAAATCCAACGGAATATGGAGTGCGCATCTCGGGTGACTTCGCCGCTGGTGCGGTGGACCGGGGGTGGACCGTAATCAGTGGAGGCGCTTTTGGAATCGATAGCGCGGCGCATCGCGGGGCAATTGTTGCTGAAGGACAGACGATCGCAATCCTCGGTGGGGGAGTGAATTCGGTATTCCCAAGCGGAAATGAACGCCTCTTCCGCGAAATAGTTGAAAATGGATTGCTCCTTTCTGAAGTTTTACCGAACGTGCACGCTATTCCCTCTCGATTTCTTACAAGAAATAGATTGATAGCCGCGATCTCTCGAGCAACAATTGTTGTGGAAGCTGCCTTCAGAAGTGGCTCTCTTCGCACCGCACGTGATGCGGCAGAGATATTTCGTCCCGTGCTCGCGGTTCCGGGTCCAATTACTTCGCCCACCAGTGATGGCTGTCACCGGTTGATAGGCGAACGGACGGCAGAGATAGTCACATCGATAGCAGATTGCATGGAACTGGTCGGCCCGCTCCTGGATTAATGGGAGACTATGACCATGACAACAGAGCACCGCGCCGGATTCGTTGCGGTAATTGGACGCCCAAATGTGGGCAAGTCCACGTTGGTCAATGCTCTTGTAGGCAAGAAGATTGTTATCACCTCGGCTCATCCCAACACCACTCGTAATCCGATTCGCGGAATTATCTCCAGATCTGATTACCAGATGATCTTGGTTGATACCCCAGGAATCCATAAGCCCAAGACATTGCTCGGCACTCGCCTTAATGCGATGGTGCAAGAGAATTTGGAATCGGTTGATGCTGCCCTGCTTTGCCTGCCCGCTGATGAAGCGATCGGCGCGGGGGATGAATATATCGTCAAGCAGCTAGGCCATATTCGCCACATCTATATCGCCGTTACAAAAGTTGATACCGCGAAGAATGATGACTTAATTGCCAAACTCGTTGAAGTTTCCAATTTCATCACCAAGACCGGCATTACTGTCGATGAGATCGTTCCGATTTCAGCTAAGAATCTAGAGCAGACCGATTTATTGCTCGACCTATTGGTCAAGGCGCTGCCAGCATCCCCATCTCTTTACCCAGAAGACATTGATACCGATCAAGCAGCAGAGTTGCACATAACGGAATTGATTCGTGAAGCAGCTATTCAAGATTTATATGAAGAACTTCCGCACTCGGTTATGGTGACCATCGACGAGATGAGCAAGCGCGAAGGTAAGAACTTCTACGATATTCATGCCACGATCCATGTGGAGCGCGACTCACAAAAGTCGATCATTATCGGACCGCAAGGCAGTCGCTTGAAAGATATAGGCATGCGAGCTCGTGCCGGAATCGAAACTTTCTTAGATGGAAAGAGTTATTTAGGGCTACACGTGAAGGTATCAAAAGAGTGGCAGCGCGATCCAAAGGCACTAGCGCGTTTGGGATTTACCGAGTAACACGCTTTCTGCTTGCGTAATAGGAACCAATCATCACCATTGGCAAGCCAATCAACATTCCGGTTGTCAATTTTTCGTGCAGAACTATTACTCCAAGAAGTACCGCCACTCCAGTATTTACATATGCAATGAGAGATGCCCGTGCGATTCCAATATCGGCCATGAGTTTAAAGAAGAAGACGAAGCAGATTGCGGTCGGAAATATTCCAAGAGCAATAATGGAGTAAATCGAATTTGCACGAATGTGATGATGAGGCCACTGCGATATTGCAAAGGGGAGATAAATAATAGATGTGGTCAAAAGCGCTAGACCATTAACCGCCGCTCCGTCGAGATCTGGAATCTTGTGACGAACCAGCGTAGGGGCGATGGCATAACCCATCGCAGCTAGTAGGAGTAAAAAGATTGCTGCAATATTTACCTTGCCTTGTACGCTCTCGAGGCCGACGACAAAACAGATACCGATGAAGCCGACGGCAAGGCCGATGAGACGTGAGGAGTGAAAGACCGTTTTATCTCCCAGCGCGCCGTTGAGCAGAGTGGCCCAGATAGCGACGGTAGCGATTAAGAGTGCAGCTAGCCCTGAGTTGAGCTTTGTCTCACCCTGGCTAATAAATCCCCAAGGGCCGACCATTTCGAGAAGTCCATAGGCAGCAACCCATTTGAATTGCTTGAGGGCCGGCTTAAAAGTGCCGCGCTTTATTGCGTAAGGGATGAGTAGAGCGGCGCCGATTGTTACTCGCGAAAAGACGACGAAGGCAGGGGTGAATTGTCCAGGAGCGACCGCAACTCGAATGAGCAGATAGGGAACTCCCCAGAGCACACTCACTAAGCCGAAATTAATCCAACTGCTGCGCTTCACCAGGAGACCGTTGCATCACGGAGGGTCCGATATTTTTCCATCACGTGAGGAGTCGCTTTACTTTGCACATGGGTGACCTTACCCAAGTTCCACTGGGGTGCTTCACCTAATAGCGCCCAGGCGGCTTGACGAGCGGCACCATCGGCCACATATTCCCCAGCGGGAGGAATTATTACTTCGCGACCAAAGAGCGCGGAGGCGATAGCACCAACGGCCGGATTCTTAGCAGCCCCACCAACCAGAAAAATTCGATTTATCGCTACGCCCTGCTGAACAAGTGCATCAACTGCATCTGCCAAACCAGCGAGCATGCCCTCGATCATCGCGCGTGCAATATTTTCTGGGTTGGAATTACTTAAGTTCATTCCCGCGAAGACGCCAGTTGCATCTGGGCGGTTAGGTGTGCGTTCACCTTCAAAGTAAGGCAGAAGCGTCAACCCGTTTGCACCTGCTGGCGCGGTGAGTGCTAATTCGGAGAGGCGATCGAATGTGACTCCCAAAATTCGTGCCGCCGCATCGAGAATGCGCGCCGCGTTTAAGGTACAAACGAGCGGCAGGTAATTTCCCGTGAGATCTGCAAAGCCGGCAACCGTTCCGGTTGCTTCATGTGTGGGAGTTGTTGAGACGGAGAAGGCGGTACCGCTGGTGCCGAGGGAGACGATGACATCTCCCGGCTGCGCCTGGACTCCAAAGGCCGCGCCAGCGTTGTCACCTGCGCCGGCACCGATCTTCACGCCCTGTGGGGTAGAGCCACCAAATTCATTGCTGGCAACAATTCGAGGAAGATAAATTTCGCGCTCACTCTTCAACGCCAGCGTTAGTAAATCTCTGCGATACGTCGAAGTGACGGGATCGAAATATCCTGTTCCTGATGCATCGCTGCGGTCGGTAAATAATTGGGAGAAATCTTTTGCACCTTGTAACTTCCATGACAACCAGTCATGGGGGAGAGCGATTGCGCCAATGTGGGCAGCGAGTACCGGTTCGTGATCGGCCATCCAGCGGACTTTGCTCGCAGTAAAGGAAGCAACCAGCACGGACCCTGTTGCATCTGCCATCGCCTGATTTCCTCCTGCTTCGCGATTGAGATCTTCAGCGGCACCAGCAGAGCGGGTATCGTTCCAGAGCAAAGCGGGGCGGAGAACTTCCCCCTTGTTATCGAGAGCTACCAGCCCATGCTGCTGTCCGCCTATTGAGATGGCGGCAACATCGCCCAGCCCGCCGGCCTGGAGAAATGCCTCTTGTAATGCGAGCCACCAGTTCTGCGGATCAACCTCGGTTCCATCAGGATGGGCCGCCCTCCCTTCGCGGATGAGAGCGCCACTCTCGGCATCCCGAACGACAACTTTGACGGATTGAGTCGAAGAATCTACGCCTGCAATAAGGGCCATGGCGCAAGGGTAGACTGCCCCAGTCAGCGTTGACCACAGCGGGAGCCCATTTCCGCTATTCGAGAATTGATTTAGGTACTGGAGTAAAAGATGCGTTTTGGTGTTCTTACAGGTGGCGGAGATTGCCCCGGCCTCAATGGCGTAATTCGTGCGGTAGTTCGCAAAGGTGTCAAAGAGTACGGATACGACTTTGTCGGCTTCCGCGATGGCTGGAAGGGTCCACTAGAGGGCCTCACGATGACCCTCGACCTCGCCACGACACGTGGAATATTGCCCAAGGGCGGAACCATCCTCGGCTCCTCACGCACTAACCCTTTCAAAATCGAGGGCGGCGTTGAGAAGATTCAAGAGAATTTAAAGAAGCTCGGGATTGATGCGCTTATCGCAATCGGTGGAGAAGATACTCTCGGTGTTGCAACCAAACTCGATGCGCTCGGCGTTAAAGTCATTGGTGTTCCAAAGACAATTGATAATGATCTCAACAACACCGATTTCACATTTGGTTTTGATACCTCAGTAAATATCGCCATGGAAGCCATCGATCGCCTGCACACTACGGCGCAATCGCATCATCGTGCACTTGTGGTCGAAGTTATGGGCCGTCACGCTGGATGGATCGCCCTGCACGCAGGTATTGCCGGCGGCGCCGCTGCAGTTCTGATTCCTGAAGTGAAGTTCTCAACGCAAAAAGTTGCGGCATGGGTTAACTCCCGCTTTGCCGATGGCTTTGCACCCATCATTGTCATTGCAGAAGGCGCTATCCCGCAGGATGGAGACATGAAGGTAAAGGATCAGACCCTCGACGCCTTTGGGCATGTGAAATTGTCTGGTATCGGCGACTGGCTGGCTGCTGAAATTGAAGAGAAAACTGGTCACGAGACTCGCACCGTCGTGCTGGGTCATATCCAACGCGGTGGAACTCCGACCGCCTTTGATCGCGTCCTATCAACCCGGTTCGGGCTTGCAGCGATTACCGCTGCACATGAAGGCAACTGGGGCACCATGGCAGCGCTGCACGGAACTAAGATCGAAATGGTTCCATTGGAATCTGCGACCGGTGAGCTCAAACTCGTCGATCCATCACGTTACGCGGAATCAGAGGTTTTCTTCGGATAATTAGTCGTCACGCTGACTTCTAAACTCCCTAGGCTTCCCTCATGACAAACCTCGATACTTTGTTTACTCCTGGACTTGTTGCGGCTCAACAGCCGCAATGGCCAGGCGGACCCGACGGCCCTGCCGTTGCCAGAGCGGTTGAAGAATTGAAGAAGTTGCCTCCACTGGTATTTGCTGGTGAATGTGACAACCTCAAAGCTAAGGTCGCCGAAGCTCAGGCTGGCCGCGCTTTCTGGTTGCAAGGTGGGGATTGTGCCGAGACATTTGCTTCGGCGACTGCAGATTCGATCCGCAATCGCATCAAGACCATTCTGCAGATGGCGGCAGTTTTGCAATATGCCTCATCGTTGCCAGTCATCAAAGTTGGACGCATGGCTGGGCAATTTGCCAAGCCACGCAGTAACGATCTAGAAACCCGCGATGGAGTAACTCTTCCGGCTTACCGCGGAGATGCGGTTAATGACATTGAATTCACCGAAGAATCGCGTCAGCCCAACCCGCAGCGTTTAGTCCAGGTCTACAACACATCGGCCGCAACCCTCAATTTGGTCCGCGCATTTACTCAAGGTGGCTTTGCAGATCTGCGCCAAGTGCATGAATGGAATAAAGGGTTTGCCAACGATCCACGTTACGGCCAGCGCTACGAACAGATGGCGAACGAGATCGGTCGCGCCCTTGATTTTATGACCTCTGCCGGAGTCGATCCGGAGAGCTTCAAAAAAGTGGATTTTTACTCTAGCCACGAAGCTCTCATTCTGGAATACGAAAAGGCGCTCACCCGAATCGACTCTCGCACCGGTAATGCCTATGACGTTTCTGGTCACATGGTTTGGATCGGGGAGCGCACTCGCCAACTCGATGGAGCCCATCTAGATTTTGCATCAAAGATACATAATCCAATTGGAATTAAATTGGGGCCGAAGTCGACCCCTGAAGATGCTCTGACCATGATTAGAATTCTGAACCCTACTAATGAACCGGGACGTTTGACCTTTATCACCCGTATGGGCGCAGGGCTGGTCCGCGAAAAACTTCCTGCCCTCGTTGATGCAGTAAATCGATCTGGTGCGAAGGTGCTCTGGGTTTGCGACCCAATGCATGGCAATACCTACGAGGCTCCAAGCGGATACAAGACTCGACGTTTTGATGATGTACTCGATGAGGTCCGTGGCTTCTTCGAAGTTCATAAGGCGCTCGGTACTCATCCTGGCGGAATTCACATTGAACTCACGGGCGACGATGTCACTGAATGTGTCGGCGGCGGCGAACAGATATCTGAAGAGGACCTTGCCAATCGCTATGAAACTGCCTGCGACCCCCGCTTAAATCACACCCAATCTCTCGAATTGGCATTCTTAGTCGCGGAGATGTTGCGCGATCGCTGACCAGTCCTGGCTCTTTTAATTAGGTAGACGTTCAATTAGGCTTCATAAATGCTCCTCACCGCTACCGCAAAGACGCCGGTAGGTACTCTCCAATTGATCGCCAACGAGCACGTCTTGCTCGCAGCTGGGTTTGGACCTTTGCGCGAGTTGAGTGCACGACTTGATAAATCCGATTATGACTTGGGTTTTAAGGTGGTTAAAGAGATTCCAATTATTAGCGATCTCATTCAAGATTATTTTGATGGTGATTTTGCTGCGCTTAATGGAATCAAGGTAAGACAACCTGGTCCAGATTTTTCACAAGCGATCTGGAAGGCGATGCGAAAGATTCCCGCCGGAAAGACAATGAGTTATGCCGAACTAGCTGACCGCGCGGGCTCCCCAAGCGCTGTGCGGGCCGCAGGAAGTGCCTGTGCCCGTAATTTAATTGCTCCGATTATTCCTTGCCACAGAGTTGTTAAAACCGGGGGTGAACTGGGCAACTACGCCTACGGATTACATTTCAAAGAAGAGCTATTACGCTTTGAAGGCGCGCTCAATTAATTCTGGAAGTACCGAATTAACCTTTGCTACATCTGCTGCAGATACATCTAGGTGAGTGACCAATCGTAAAACAGTAGGGCTGACTGTGCTCGCCAATATTCCGGCGATCTTGAGCTGGCCGTTTAGATCAGCAGCACTGATCAAAGCACCAGCCATATCTAAAATTACGATATTTGTATCAACTTCTACCGGGTTTACTACCGCTGGAGTAACTGCATTTACCGAAGAGGCCAGTGATCGAGCGTGTTCATGATCGATAGATAGTCGTTCGATATTGTTATCAAGTGCGTAATGTCCGGCGGCAGCCAACATTCCTATTTGGCGCATGCCACCTCCGTAGCGCTTACGCCAAATGCGGGCGCTGGCTACGCGCTCCTTATTGGAGAGCATTACCGATCCTACGGGCGCACCCAAGCCTTTAGAAAAACAGACCGAAACGGTATCAAAGTACTTTCCATATTCCAGAAAAGAGATGCCCGATGCAATATGCGCATTCCAGATTCGCGCCCCATCGAGATGCATGGTGAGCCCAAGTTTGAGTGAGGCTTCACGGAGTAATTTAATTTCAGCGATGGATTGCACCGTTCCGCCACCAAAGTTATGAGTATTTTCGACCGCGATTGCAGTCGTTGAAACTTGATATGGACCAGAATCGGGGCGCGCGATACGCAGAGGATCTACTGCGTTCAATATGCCACGAGGGGATTCCCATGTGCGGGTGGTGATTCCGCTAAATGCTGCGCCAGCGCCTAACTCAGCTCGCACGATATGCGAAAAAGTTTCCGTTATTAATTCTTCGCCCGGCTTTACCAACTGACGAATGGCAAGTTGATTAGCTAGTGAACCAGTTGAAGTGAAGAGTCCGGCCTCAAAGCCAAAGAGTGCTGCAACGCGTTCTTCTAGGGAATTCGCAGTTGGATCATCGCCATAGACATCGTCACCGACGGGAGCACTCATCATTGCGGCGCGCATGGCATCACTTGGTTTTGTTACAGTGTCAGAGCGGAGATCAATCATTGGGCAATCTTCTCATGTTTGATCGCCGCTTTGGACTGTTTTGATTCATCGAAGAGAATGACGAGATATAGGCCAGCCATCATGCATATCCCTCCTACGATAGTCCGCCAGGTTAACCGCTCATGAACTAGCGCTACTCCAAATGCGGCAGCAAAGATATATTCCATGGTCAGGATGATGCCAACACCCGTGGCTGACATAAATGACTGCGCCCAGGTTTGAACCATAAAAGCGAAGGCGCTTGCAGCTATTGCAGAATAGATGACTACTGCCCAAACGCCCTGATCGTGAGGGAGGTGAAAACCATTTTTAAAGGATCCGAGCAAAGCTAGTAAACCGACGGTTGCCATTTGGATCATGGCGAGGGCATATGAATCACGATCAGGGCTCCAACGTCCTAATCCAATAATATGTAGGGCATAGAAGAGAGCTCCAATGAGCACAAAGAATTCGCCCAAGCCCATCGTCAAGCCGTGAAGAGAGAGAAAGACCATTCCGATAGTTGCCAATGTGACCGCGAACCATTGGATTTTCGATATCTGATTTCGGAAGAAGATGGCTCCGATTAATGGAACGAAAATGGCGTAAAGCCCTGTGATAAATCCGGCTTTGGCCACGGTTGTGAGAGTTAATCCAAAGGTTTGGAAGATATATCCGCAGCCGAGCAAGAGACCCGCAGCTACGCCCCGAAGCAAGAAACTGGGGGTGATATGGCGAAAGGATTGCGGGCGAATGACTGCCATGACGATTGCTGCCAAGATAAACCGACAGGCCAGAAATGAATTGACATCAATTCGAGCCAGCGAATCCTTCATGATCGCAAAGGTGCTTCCCCAAACCAGCGAGACTATCAGCAGCAACAGCGATGGAATTAATTTATGTTCCTTAAAATTCACTTTCGCTTACTTCTCATTTTTTTCAGGAGGGCGATTTCAGCACCGTGTTCTGGCTCTTGGCCGGGAGTTTCTAAAATGAGGGGTGCATTAGCAACTGCTGGATGTGCAATCAACTCTTCAAAAGCCTTGAGCCCAATCTCTCCATCACCCAAATTTTGATGGCGATCTTTAAGGGCCCCGCAAACATCCATAGAGTCATTGGTGTGGATCAATTTGATGCGCTCAATTCCAACCAGGGAAACTAGTAGGTCGAGGGTCTCGGTCATTCCACCTTTCTTAGCGATGTCATGTCCCGCGGCAAAGACATGGCAGGTATCGAGACAGACGCCTACCTTGGGATGCCATTCAAGGGCTTCAAAGTAGAGGAGCAGATCATCCAGTTTTTTAACGAGTGATTGACCTTGACCGGCCGTTGGTTCCAAAAGCAGCCACGGATCGGACTCTTTCAAATTATTTAATACTGGCATCATGCCCTCTTTGATCTGCTTCCAAGCAGTTGGCACATGTGTTACATCGACCGCCGATCCGGTGTGGATGACTGTTCCAAGAGCGCCAATTTCACGTGCTCGCTTTAAAGAATATGCTGTTGATGCCAGCGAGTTCTCATAGGTTGCAACAGTGGGCGATCCGAGATTAATCAAAAATGGAGCATGAACGTAGGTATGAATATCTAACTCTGCGGCACGGTCGCGGAATGATGTATCTGCAGCAAGATTGGCATCTGGCATCGCCCAACCACGCGGGTTTGATGCAAAGACCTGGATCGCTTCTGCCTCTGTAGTGAGTGCATATTCAATGGAGCGCTTGGCCATACCGCCTGAAGTCGGGGTATGTGCACCGATGCGTGGTGTTGCGGATGGAGTAGCTGTTGGACTCATGGGGGGAGCCTACCCGAGCGTTATAACCACCGTAGAGCCACGTTTGACCTTGCTTCCCACCTTAGGGGAGACATTAGTGACAAATTTACCGTTTCCGATCTTTCTGACTACCACTTTGAGTTGCAGGTTTTCAAGAGCAGTTGTGGCAGCGCTGCGCGAGAGTGAGTAAATATTTGGGATGTAAACCGTGGCAGTTCCCTGCGAAACGACAATGGAGATTATTGAACCTGGTAACACGGGGGTCGTTCCATCTGGGCTCTGGCTTATTACATTTCCAGCAGCGACGCTATCGCTATACGCAAAAGATTGATTTACAGACAAACCGGCAGCGGTAAGTTCGCTCTGTGCTTGCCCGCTCGTAAGGCCGACATAGGAAGTGATGGAGACCGGGGTGGTCGAATCGGTAGTTGTGGGCGTGGGAGTCGGCGTCGGCGTGGGAGTCGGCGTCGGAACTGGCTGTGCGCCCTGTGAGATAGTCAGTGAAACAGTGCCACCGAGCTTGAGGTGAGCCCCGCCTCCGGGGGAGGACGAGATAACTTCACCAGCGGGAACGCTGGAATCAAACTGCTTATCTCCAACTACGACATTCATGCCAATACTTTTAAGTGTCGAAGTCGCATCTCTTTGATTCATTCCAGCGACGGAAGGTAGCGAGATTCCAGAATTTGAGGCTACTAACTTGTACAGGCCACCTCCGATGAGCAGTAGAAGAATTAAAGTAAGAAAATATCGATTGCGTTTCACGCGCTTGGAAGTTTTGCGTCGCACTGCACCACTGTGGCTCATCGCTGGTACCTCCGCTTTTGCGCTGGGGACTTTACCGCTGGGGATAAATGTGGGTCTGGTTTCACTTCTTTTGATCGAAAGAGGTTCAGTAAAGTTCTTTACCCTGGTAACTAGCGTCGCACCCACCCGTACCTCTGGGCGGTTGCCTTTGCGTTTTGTTGAAGGAGTCTCAAGCGGCAAGTCCAGGTCGAGGCTGAGTTGTGATCGTTTTGGATCGAGCTCTATCTGAGCGTTTTGTAGCGCATCTAATAACTCGGCCCCATTGCGCTGACGTTGATCAGGATTGGGAGATGTTGCTTTGAGAACGATTGCATCGAGAGATGGTGGAACTCCATTTATCAAAGTAGACGGTGCGGGCACTCTCTCATTGACATGTTTAAAGGCGATCTGAATCGGAGTGTCTCCATCAAATGGTTTACGTCCAGTCAGAAGTTCGAAGAACATGATTCCAAGTGAGTAAATATCGCTGCGCGCATCTGAGATTCCGCGCTCCACCTGTTCAGGGGAGAGATACGAAACGCTTCCAAGAACAACGCTTGAATCAACCGTCATCGTGTTTCCGAGCATGCCGCCACGAGCCAACCCAAAATCGGCGATCTTGATCCGGCCATCTTTAGAGATCAAAATATTCTCGGGCTTGAGGTCACGGTGATTGATACCCAGGCTATGTGCCTGCGCAAGTGCACTTACCACGGGGACCATGTAACGGAGGAGCTCGCTAGGAGCCAGGTGGCCGCGTTCGAGGAGAAGGTCACGCAGGGTAAATCCATCCACATATTCCATGACGATGAAGATGGCCTGAGCCCCACCTTCATTCCATCCTTGGTCCTGGATGGAGACGATGTTGGGGTGGGAGAGTGCGGCGATCGCCTTTGCTTCGCGAATAAATCTATTCACAAACTCGTCATCGTTCGCCAGATGCGGATGCATAATTTTGACTGCCACAAAGCGATCTAGGCGTAAGTCGGTCGCTTTGTAAATTGAGGCCATTCCACCGGAGGCTATGAGAGAGATGAGCTCATAGCGGTTATCGATAACTTCGCCGGAGAGATCTGACACGCTTAAATCTTAGAGGTTAATTGAGGCCATTCACGTGGAAATCGGCGGCGTCACGCGTGCCTTCTTTCATAAAGTGCCTTCGCTGTTCTTCTAGGAATTCCACCATCTGGGCTTCTATCTCATTCCCATCCCGCGCGAGTACGCGGCGCAATCCCACAATCGGTTCTAAGTCAATCCAAATCTTAGTTTCAACGAATTCTCGGATTGAACTCTGGCCCGACCCAACTCCCTCGAGTATAAGCAACTCGGAGGGCTCGATCCTGAAGGAAGGACCAGGCTGTGATCGCAGCCAATCAAATTGCGTAGTTATACATGGTTGCCGCGCGAGATGGGCCTGAACAATCAGTTCGAGCTTTGTGGTGAGAGAGGCTCCGAGGGGATCGATCCAGCCTTCGTAGAGGTCATCCATATGAATAACGGTTACAGTAAATCGATCGCGGTATTCATTGCTCATATGCCTAGCTAACGTTGTCTTCCCAGCACCAGCGACACCATCTATAGTGATAATCATGTATGTCAGTTACTTCATGGCAGAGGCCGGGATGTTCGCCACTCGTAACCAGCGCTTCCAGCCACCGATGGCCAAGAGCACGAAGATGAAGTACAAAATCGCCGTGAGATAAGACTTGCCGTGCCAGAACTGATAAGTATAAACGCCATCGACCACTAACCAGAGCGGCCAGGCTTCATATCGCTCTACGCACATTAATACCTGGGCGATGCAACTTCCGACAAAACCAAAGGCATCGGTCAGGGATGCCGCAGCCCCGATGTGTACGAGCAAAGGATAAAGAGCAAACCAAGCTACGAAATATCCAGCGATCCAGTAGAGATTGGTTCGAAGCGAGAGTTTTGCTGGCTTCGCACCTTTGGGACCCCATCCGAACCAACCCCAAATTCCGCCTGCAACAAAGACGAATTGGAGTAGGGCGCTGGCGTAATACTTTTGCTCAAAGAAAAGACCTGCATATAACAAGCTACTGATATTCCACCACGGCCAGGTGATACGCGGACCGAAAATTCCATATGCCACTCCGACAACTGAGGTTACAAATGCGAAAAATTCCAGATAGGTGAGTTGGTATCCCCAAGCGGTGAACATGACGGACATAACAGCGTGATTTATTGAGTGCATAATTAAAACCTTCCACAGTTCGCATTACCGAACCGGTCATACGGTCGACCTGGAGATCAGGTCCTCTCAGCCACGATAAGCGGCTCCCGTTGGTGTAACTCTAGCGCGCTTGGAGCGCCTTGGCGTAAGCAGGGAGTGCGACTTTGAGCCTACGCCAGGTAGAAGTGGTTGCCCTCTGAGCAAAGATTTCGTAGTTGACCTTCTCTACTTCGTCAACAATTCCGCAATACAGTTCGGAGGCGGCGTTGATGCATGGCTGGCTAGAACGGTCCAAAAGTTTGATACCAGCAGAAGCTTCCGCCTGTAGGCGACGCACCCTTGCTATCTGGAAGGTGAGGGCTGCTTTTATCTCGGGGGTTAATTTCTTTTCGGCCAACATTTCTGGCGTAACGCCCGCAGCTTGCAATTCATCGAGAGGTAGATAAATACGTCCGCGATCGAGATCTTCGCTAACATCCCGAATGAAATTGGCAAGTTGGAAAGCCACTCCGAGCTTTTCTGCCGCCGCAAAAGCAGCGGGATCGGTCGCACCGAGAATTGGAACCATCTGTAAGCCGATGACTGCGGCGCTCCCATAAACGTATTCCATAAGGTCCTCGTACGTTTGATACTGAGTGATGGACAGGTCCATGGTCATCGAGCGAAGAAATGCTTCAAAGTGGGCAATGGGGATGTCGAATCGTTGTACGGTGTCGACCAGCGCACGACCTACCTGGTCATTGCTGGTGCCCCGACGAATATCGGCAAGAACCCCATCACCCCAACTCTTTAAGAGGGCTGATTTCTCGGGGATCGAGAGAGAAGATGCGAGATCGTCAACTATCTCATCTGCATACCGGGCAAAACCGTAGAGCGCATGAACGTGGGGGCGCTTTGCTTTAGGAAGCAGAAGCGTTGCCAAGTAATAAGTCTTGCCGTGTAAAGAGTTAAGTCGCTTGCACTCTGCATATGAGGCACGGAGTACCGGATCAATTATTCCAGCAGCGGTTAACTCATCCACTTTATTTTGTCGCTCCCACAATTCGTTCTGCGGCTAAGCGACCAGAAATTAAAACCATCGGTACGCCAACACCAGGTTGGGTTCCTGATCCCGCAAAGACCACATTTTCAAAGCCTTGCGCCAGATTACGTGGTCTAAATGGACCGGTCTGAAAGAATGTATGCGCGCTAGCAAAGGGGGCGCCGCGCTCCATTCCACGTTCCTGCCAATCCAAGGGTGTTGTCAGCTCTTCGACTTCGATCGAGTCGGCAAATCCTTCATAGCCACGAGCCTGCATGATGCGAAGCATTTCATCGCGGTAGCGCGGTCCTTCAGTGCGCCAATCAATGTTGGCATCTAGATTAGGCGTAGGAAAGAGGATGTAATACGAGGAGCGATCTTTGGGAGCTAATGAAGGGTCATCGTAGGTGGGAATTGTGACCAGAAGACTTGGATCGGTCATCAACGTTTGCTTATTGATCAGTTCATCAAAGACCTGATCCCATGATTCTCCAAAGTGAATATTGTGATGGGTGAGGTGATCGTATTTCTTCTTAGTTCCCACCAGCAGCGTTACGCACGATGGTGAGTACTGAAGGTTCTTAACCTTGCGCGGGGTATAGCCCAGTAAATCACGGTAAGCGACGGGCAGATCTGGATTTAAAATGAGCGCATCGCACTCGATACGTTCACCAGTATCGGTGATCACGGCGGTGGCGCGGTTATTACTTTTTTCGACGGTCGTAACAGTCGTGTTGTACTTGAACGTGACGCCATGCTTTTCGGCCGCTCCTGCTAAAGCACGAGGGACAGCATGCATGCCACCTTTAGGGAAGAAGACCCCGTTGACCGAATCCATATATGCGATAACGGCGTATATAGCGAGAGCTTGCTGTGGGCTTACACCTGCATACATTGCCTGGAATGAATAAACCTTCTGAGTTCTTGGATCTTTGAGAAACTGATTGACCTTTGGGGCTAAACGACGGAATCCACCGAGCGCAACCAATCGCGCGAGGTTAGGTGTAACCAAATTCAAAGGTGAATCGATATTTCGATCGATGAAATCATTCATCTCGTATTTGTAAAGCTTAGTAACGAAGTCAACGTACCTTCCATAACCGGCCGCTTCTGTGGCCCCGATCTTTGTTGCTATCTCATCTTGCATTCTCTGAGTGTCGGCATGGACGTCGAGATGAGTTCCATCGTGGTAGAAAGCGCGGTAGAGCGGATCGACTGGGACGAGTTCGAGCCAGTCCTTAATATCTTCTCCTACACAGGCGAGTGCATCTTCAATTAAAGATGGCATGGTTAAAACGGATGGCCCCGTATCAAACGAGTAACCGTCCCGTTGCAGCAATCCATTGCGACCGCCCGGAACTGATTCGCGTTCGATTACCGTTACCTTGCGACCTGCACCGGCTAGGCGGAGCGCAGCGCTCAAACCACCAAGGCCAGCTCCAACAATGACCACATGATCGCTCTTGCCTTTAACTTGACGCACCCAGGACCCCTTATATCTACGAGCTGCGTTGTGTTGCAGCGACAGCCATCTCATTTAAGTAGGTGACGGCTTCTGGGGTAATTCCACCATGTGAGAGTGCATCATGCGCTTTGAATGTCATGACTTCGATCATAGTTTCGAGTTCGGCAAGTGCGCCGGTATCGACGATGATCTGCCGCAAAGAATCGATCCGTCCTGAATCCAAATCCTTACGGCCAAAGTTTTCGAGGAATTCTGCTCGCTGGGCGGAATTTGCCTTGGAAAGTGTCATGGCGACTAATACAGTGCGCTTACCTTCACGGAGATCGTCGCCTGCGGGCTTGCCGGTTTTCTCGGGATCCCCAAAGACTCCTATGACATCATCGCGAAGTTGGAAAGCTTCTCCCAGCGGTAGACCATAGCCTGAATAGATCTCGATGACCTGTGGCGAAGATCCCGCAGCAAGACTGGCGCCAAAATGTAATGGGCGTTCAATGGAGTACTTCCCGGATTTGTATCGGGCAACTTTCAGAGAACGTTCGACACTCTCACTGGCAAGGGCTTGTTCGTGCACATCCAGGTATTGGCCGGCCATCAATTCAACGCGCATCTCGTCGTAGACCGGAAGAGTGTGCAGAATGCTTTCAGAGGGCACCCCGGATTCATGCAACGCCTTCGCGGCCCAGATAAGGGCGAGGTCCCCGAGCAAGATCGCCGAAGCGACTCCAAATTGTTCGCTGCTACCGTGCAGACCTTGAGCGTCATGAAGACCCTCAAACTGTTTATGTATTGCAGGTGCACCACGCCTTGTATCTGATGCATCCATGACATCATCATGAATGAGTGCACATACGTGTACTAATTCCAAACTTGATGTGGCGCGAATGATCTGTGGAGTGAGTTCTCCGCCGGCTCCTAAATAACCTATCGTGGCGAAAAGGGGGCGCAGACGCTTTCCACTGTCTAGCAGAAAACGGCCGAGTGCATCGGCTACTGGATTAAGTTCGCTGCCTATTTTTCGCAGGTATGTTGACTCGTGATCAAAAAATTCGCCGAGAGAAGTGTTGATTGCTCCAGTGAGTCCGCGAATGCCATCAAAGTCCACTCGGTAACGGTACCCTGCTCCGCTATGAAGACGAGAACTGAGAAATCCACAACGTTCTCTATCGAACTCTTTCCACCGAAGGATGAGTCGGGGGAGTCACGCCTCTGGGAGGCGGTCGAAGAGATGGCGCTGCTGACCCCTGACTTTGTATCGGTGACGTATGGTGCAGGGGGATCCACTCGCGACAGAACGATCCGTATCGCCTCAGAACTTACAATTCACACAGGCATTCCAACGGTAGCCCACCTCACGTGCGTGGGTTCAACCAAGGCTGAACTCGAGAAGATTTTGGATCAATATCAATCAGCGAATATTTCAACGATTCTGGCGCTGCGCGGTGATCCAAGCGGGGGCCCGAGCGCTCGGTGGGTTTCCACCGATGGCGGATTCGATCATGCTGACCAATTGGTAGATCTCGCCTGTGCACGCGGCAACTTCGCCGTAGGTGTGGCGGCCTTTCCTGATGGGCATCCCGCTTCGCACGGAGACCTGGCCGCCGATATTCAGACCTTGCTCCGCAAGGAGGCACATGGAGCTTCCTTCGCCACAACGCAGTTCTTCTTCGATATTCAGGCGTATACGAGATTGGTTGATGCGCTCGCCGCTGTGGGCTCGTCCCTGCCCATCATCGCGGGCGTACTCCCAATAACTAACTTCAAGCAGCTTTCTCGCATGGCTGATCTGGGAGGGGCCCATATTCCAGCGTCGATCAGCAAACGATTTGCTGACGTAGCAGGTGATGAAGAAGCGGGAGTTGCATTAGGAATAGAGATTGCGACTCAACTGTGCGAAGAATTGATAAGGGCTGGTGTTCCTGGAATCCATTTCTATACTATGAACAAGGCTGCAGCTACGACGGCGATCGTAAAGAACATTGGATTGCGATGAAACGTGAAGAATTCTTTACTCGATGGAGTGAACTCCACGGCGGAGCGTATGTCACGGGGGTAGTTAAAGGCTGGCTTGCTATCTCGTATGCCATTTCCCGACCGCTCGTTCGCTTAAAAGTTTCACCCAATCTATTGAGCTTCATCGGAGTTATTGCCGCGATCTTCACATATTCTGAGGCCAACAGAAATTATTGCATCGTCCTCCTTGGCATTTCACTGGTCAGCGACGGGATTGATGGCTCGGTTGCGATTTTAAGTGGCAAGGCAAGCAAGCGAGGCGCGATGATAGATGCTCTTAGCGATCGTATTGGAGAAACCTTCTGGGCTCTCGCCTTTTATAAACTTGGGGCACCCGCTTGGTTGATTGCTATAGCCTGGGTGCTCGCATTTACTCAAGAATATTGCCGTGCCCGCATTGCGGGACTTGGGGACTATCGCATTGATGTCGTAACGATCGCAGAACGGCCGGTTCGTGCATCCTTTTTAGCGGTCGCGATCTTGGCTTATGACATCAAAGTTTCTGCAATAACAACACTTGCAGTCGTCTGGACTGTGCAGCAAGCAATTGCTTTAGTGACTGTGATGCGCAGCGGCTACACCCGTTTGAGTGCCACCGATCGCCTCGGCGACTAACTCCGCGCTAATTCCGACCAGGGGTAGTCCACCGCCTGGATGAGCTGATCCACCAACACAGAAGAGACCCTGTACAGGAGATCGATTCTTGGCGCGAGAAAATGCTGACATCGCTCCATTGCTAGATGTTCCATAGATAGATCCACCAGGAGCGTTGGTCTCATTTTGCAGATCAAGCGGCGTCCTATATTCCATTACATCAAGACGTTCGCTCACTCGTAGCCCCAACGCATCAAGTTTTGCAATGATTTGTTCTGCATATTTTTCACCACCCGTACTCCAATCCCATCCAGATGCAGGATCATGCCGGGGAGCATTTACTAGGACGAACCAATTCTCAGTACCTTCACGTTTAACCATCAAGGGGTCGCGCGGAGCGCAGATATAGATGGTTGGATCTGCAGCCGGAATGTGTTTGGTGAAGATTGCATCGAACTCAGCATCGTAATCTGCTGGGAAGTAAATGGAATGATGGTTAATTTCGGGAGAAGGGCCATCCATCTTGGAATTATCGAGCCCCAGCAAGAGCGAGAAACCTGCCAAAGATTTCTCGGCGCGCTTCAACTTTTTGCGTTCGGATTTTGCTTGGCGCACAGTGGGTTCTAAAAGCTGGTTGTAAACGATTTCGGCATCGGCATTAGCAACAACTAAATCTGCGCTTACCTGCTCGCCATCTGCCAGAGTTATTCCTGTGACGGTTCCTGCTGCGGTATTGATCTTTGTAACGGCGGAGTTGAGGTGAATATCAACTCCGAGCAGGCGACAGCGATCTTCTAGCGCAACGCTCAACTGACCAATTCCGCCCGACAAGTGCCAGGCACCAAAACTGGCTTCCACGAAGGCGATAGTTAAAAGCGCAGCGGGAGCCTTGCGCGGATCTGAACCCGTATAAGTTGCGTAGCGATCGATGATCTTTTGAATATGTTGATCGTGCGTATATTCTCTTGTTACCTTGCGTAAAGATTTGTATGGGGCGATCTGTCGAATTCCACGTATTAAATCGCGACGTTTGAGCAAGCTCCAGATGGAGGTAAGTTCGGATTGCACGAAGGGAACTCTGGAGATATCCCACATTATCTCTGCGCGTTGCATGAGAGTATGCCAGGCGTTACCAGCTGCGACGCCAAGCGACGCATCGATAGCGGCACAGGTCTTGGGAAGATCGAGATTGATGAAGTCAACGCTCTTTCCATCGGCAAAGTTATAGGTAAATGAGGGATTGACGGCGGTGCTAGTTAGCACTCTTTCAAAGCGTGGGCCGGTCTTAAGAAAGAAATCTTTATAGATAGCGGGAAGTGTCAGTAGCGATGGTCCGGTATCAAAGGCGTAATCGCCGATCCATTCTGTTCGACACTTGCCCCCGGTGCGATCAGATGCTTCATAGATAGCGACTTCATGTCCTTGTTTTGCCAGACGGGCGGCGACCGTCATACCACCTACGCCTGCGCCAATGACAACTATCTTCGACACTTAAGCCACGCTCCGTCCGCGCCACATTAATTGGCCCGTTGATTTTTGATACCACGATTTGATGATGAGGTAGAGGAGAGTGAGGATAGCGAGCGGATGTAAGAGTGCGGTACTCGGTGTTGAACGTGTTCGCAGTGCAGATACATAACGCGAGAGCACGACGATGAAATAGCCGAGCCAGGCGGTGCGGTATCCCGCGAGAGCGAGCAGGAGCGGAAGCACGCCCGTGAGAAATAGGAAGATGCTCATAACGAAAGCACCGAGCGGAGAACCAAAGGCGCGCCAGAGCGATTTGGTGTAACCATCAAAGAGCTCAGTCTGCGTTGTGTACATACGACAAGCTGCGACTCCACTGGCATCGGCGACTCCGCCTTTAAATCCACTCTTTACTAAAAGGCGAGCTAGCTCGAGATCATCAAGCACTTCGTGTCTGATGGCCTTATGCCCACCTGCCGCAATGTAGGGCTGGCGTTTGACGATCATGAACTGACCATTAGCGATAATCATGGAGGGAAACTTTGCGCGCTCCGCAAAACGCAGTGGCACCGAGGAGAGCCAAGACCACTGCAGTAGCGGTTGAATCAAGCGTTCGAAGAATGTCTCCGCTAACTGGCGGGGGTAGGGTGAGATGAAATCCCAGCCCAGAGAATCCATATAAGAAATTGCGGCGGCGATAGCAGAATCGGAAACTCGTACATCGGCATCGACAAAGACTAAATATTCACCTTTGGAATGGGTAACCAGTTGGTGGCAGGCAAAGTTCTTGCCGAGCCAACCCTCAGGTAGATCGATACCCGCATAGGTTATTGCTCTGGGAAAACCCTGCAGCAGTGCCGATGTGGCATCTTCAGAATGATCATCGAGCACGAGTATTTCGCGCTCTGGAATCAAGAGGGATGCTGCAACAGATGTAAGTACGCCTTCGACATTCTCGGCCTCATTGCGCATTGGTATCAAGATCGAAACTGCACCATTGATCTCTTTCGCTTGGCCTTTGTGTACAACGCGCATGGAGAGGGAATTGGCAATGGTAAATAGGAGTGGAATTGCGGTAAGTGCGAGGAGATAAATCATTGGCTATGCGGTATCTGGTCGACCAAAGCGGAGCTGGAAGAAATATGGGATGAGATAAATAAAGAAGATGGAGCCCACAAATATGCCGATCTGCTTGTGATGGAAGTAGAAGATATTTCCGACGATCCCGCCGATGAGCGTCCATAAGAGCAAGAGATCGGGCGCCATCGAATTGATCGTTTTTCTGCGGTGGCCGTGGGGTAAAACTTTTTGCAATAGCGCCATTAATCCCATCCCCGCAAAGAGCCAACCCGCAGAATTAGAGAGCGGGATTCGGGGTTCGAATGGAGTGTGAGGACCAACCAATTTCCAACTCCAGCGGCCTGCGTCGACCATTTGCGGATCCAAGAAGAGATCCCAAATCATGAGGCCAATTCCACCGTAAATAAAAACCCACCGAGCGGCGGCGCGACGCGACGCGACAAGCAAGGGATAGGAAAGCATCATCCAAGCAAAGGGAACAAGCAGTGGAACACCGAAGATCTGAAACCCGAGGGAGTGGTCGTACTGGTAGCGACCAAATGGCCATCCACTTTTAACGCCCAAAGTTTCGATGCCCAAAGAGTAAGCAAAGGTAACGACGGTAAATGTCGTAGCGAAGAGCGGACCGTAGACTAGGTATGAATGAAAGACCATCGTTGCAGCGCCTACGAATACTGTCGCCAAGGTGATATCGCGCAAGACATTGCCGTGGACCAGCGGATAAGCAATTTGCAATCCAATAACCGCTAGAACTCCCATATAAAGTCCCACGAGCTGTGTCCGCGACGTCGCTCTACGCGCTTGTTGGCGTGGGCGGTAATTGCGGATGGTCACGCCTTTATTCTGCCCTACTTGTTGCTAGTAACAGAGCCACGAACCTCTAGAAGCGCAAAGCGAGCGAAGAGCTCTTCTGAGTACCAACCCTGCGAGAGGGTCTCGCGGATCACTGCAGAGTGTGCTGCCCCCTTGTAAGCAAAGGCTTTGAGGGCCGCGGAATCACTCCAGATTGAGAGAGTCCCCTGTAGTCCAAGCGGGGCTTCGCCAATACCGATTGCAACTTGAACCCCAACACCACCACGCAAACTTACAATCACCGGAGGCACCGCGCGCCAAAAACGCAGATTCTTACTCCAGCGGATTTTTGCCCGCGTGATCGCCAAGACCTGACCGCTCCATGACTTCGCTAAATCTAAATCTGCTGCGAAAGGTTCCGCGCCAGACCACTTACCGTGGGAGGAGATGGGGGAGGCGAGATACCGGCTCTCTGAAAGCGCGAACTTTCTCCAAGCAGTTACGACAGTTCCGGCATCAAAGGCAGCGACGTTCTCTTCACCCATTGTGGCGATCAATCCCCAGAGGGTTGGATCGGCATCGCGAGGTGTAAAAGTTTCACCGGTTCCAGTCCCAATTAATTTGAAAAATCCAACCGACTTATCCCTCTTGAGTGAAAATCGATCTACCGCCATATGCCAAATAGCCTGCGGAGCGCGCGTGCGGGGAATACGCCACAAATAAACAACGGTAATCATTGGACGAGCGAGGCGGTACGGATTATCTCTGCGACACAATCTTGGGGGCTATCCCACATTGGGGCATGGCCCGATTGTGACAAGGTGATCCAACGGGCATGTGCCGGCGCCAGTGTTCGCTCTTGCGAAGTTTGAGCTGGCAAGGTGTTATCGCTATCGCCAAAGAGAATTGTCACCGGAATCGAATCGCTTATTGTTTTATCGAAGCGACGTGTGAGCATGCCATCCCAAGCTGGAAAATAACCTTCCGAACCACCATAGGCAACAACCGCGTCGACCATGACATCGCGTGGAAGTTCGCGCCACTTTGGGCTGACCTCAGCGAATCCGAATTTACGCGCCCATTCTTGCTCCACTATTTGATCTGCAAATTTATAGGTGTATTGCGCCATAATTCTCGAAGTTGCGCCGAGCAGCGTGCGATGAGTTGTTGGCACCAACCACAAACCAGCAGGTGCCAAACCAGTAATACTTAAAACGCGATCTGGAAATGCAGCTCCGAGTTCCAATGCAATCCATCCGCCCAGCGAGTTCCCCGCAATGTGAGCTTTCTCAATTCCCAATTCATCCATCTGCTTCGTTATAAGCAAGGCGAGCGAATAGGGGTCCATTGCTTGATTTGGATCAAAATCTGATTTGCCATGCCCCGGAAGATCGATCGCCGTGACCTGAAACTTCTCTTCCAACGCGGGTCTAATGACTTTCCATGCGGTTGAAGCAGAACCCATTCCATGCACCAGGATGAGCGGTGCCCCGCTGCCTGATCTTTCGTAGGAGAGTTTCACGCGCCGAACTTTACCCAAAAACTTCCAAGGTCACCCTATGAGTGGAAGACCCATGTCTTCGCCAAAGTGAAGATAGCGAGAGCGAACAACAGATAAGTGAATGAGCGACGGAGCAAGGCCACAGGTACACGTTTGGTGTTGTGAGATGCCACCATTGATACGACAATCGCGACCGCACCTATGCCAACCGGGATTCCCCATTTCACCTCATGCCAGACCGCGTGATGGCCCAAGAAAGAGGTCGCGGAGTTGATCGAGATAATTAATAGTGATGTACCGGCCGCTTTGTTCTGCGGGGTGTTATAAAAGAGAACCAAGATAGGAATGGCGAGGAAGCCACCGCCTACGCCGAATACGCCGGTCATGGCTCCGATTCCGAGCGCGGTAATTATTAGAACTCCAACTGTCATCCGGGTTTCGGCATCAACTTTGACAGGGCCGCGAGCAGTCGCGAATCCAGCAAAGACGAGAATGCAGGCAAAGCCTGTCGTAATGGCCGAGTTGGGTAGGTGTTTTGAAAGTGCGGCCCCGCCAATATTGGTTACTAGCCCAATGCCCCAGATGGAGAAGGCCTCGCGATAAAGAACTTCGTGCGTACGCATCTTTGGAATTGCTCCTGAGAGAGCCGCCAGCAAAACTATTGCAAGTGCCGCAGTGGTCGCCTGTGTCGGAGTGAAATGGAATATGTAAAGCAAGATCGGGACTGAAGTCATGGCCCCGCCAGCTCCGACAAACCCGAGTACTGAGCCGATAAAGGCTCCGCTAAATATCGCTAGCACCGCGTCCATGGATGCATCTTGCCCTATCAAGGCGACAAAGAGTCCAGAAAAGTACCTTTCGCCAAAATTCATCTTCGTTAAACTGGGGCATGGACATGGACGCCTCTGAAAATTCTCATGACGACCTGATCTTCCATGTCACCACGCTCGCCGAATGGCAGCAAGCCCAAAGAACTGGAATCTACGATCGATCCACAAAAGGCAAATCCTTCGAACAAGTCGGATTCATTCATGCTTCAACAGCTATTCAATTAGAGGGCACCAAGGATTATGTATATGGAGCAACCGCCCACGACTTAGTGGTTCTGGTCATGAGCCAAAAAACACTCGCAAATGCCGGTATCGAAGTCCGTTTGGAAGATGGGGGAGAGGGAGATTTCTATCCTCACATTTTCGCACCTATTCCCGTTAATTTGATTCTAGATACCATTAACCTCTAAAGAGAATCGAGCTGTCATGGAAGTAGTTACCTATCAAATCGAGTACTACATCGATAAGCCCAACGAGACCGTCAAGGCCGTCGCATACGAATTAAAAGATGGTTGGTTTGTCTTCTATGGTGCAAAATCACAAGCGGAGCAGGTTCTGCGCGTTCGTGCGACTGATGTGACCAGAGTCGTATTGGTAGCGGAGTAGTTGCGATGAAATTGGACCCTGTAACCACCAACCCAGAGAGCTATAAAGTGGTCTTTGAAAATGATCGGGTTCGCGTTTTGGAATACAAAGATAAACCGGGACATTTGACCACTCCACACGAGCATCCAAATAGCGTTATGTATACCCTCACCACTTTTTCAAGGCGGCTGCACGCAAACGGAACCACCCGCGATGTCGAAATTGTCGCGGGAACCACCAGTTGGCTTCCGGCTCAAATGCATGCAGGTGAGAACATCGGGCAAACAGATACCCACGTTATTTTTGTAGAGTTAAAGGACGATTCAGAACCAACAGGGAGTATTGGTCCACAAATCTAATAAATTAAATTTCTTTAGTGCGCCTCGCGGGATGAAACTGGGCACTGGGAGCTATCTTTTGATCTTTCAGAATTTCGTGGTTTGGGAAAAAGAGAAGTGACCCCGCTGACTAGGCGGAGGTCACCCTGTATATATGCGACTGGTGAGAATCGAACTCACGGACCTTCCGTTAGTCAGGCGGATGCTCTATCCACTGAGCTACAGCCGCATTCGAGAAGCGTAAGAATTTTCGGATGATTTCATCCCCTGCATGCAAGCAAGTCTTGATAGACGCGAGCTGTGGAAATCTATTAGGATTACTTGCAGTCAGGCGGATGTAAAAAGGCTCTCGGTGAACAACTGGGAGCCTTTTTCTATCTTAGAAATAGTTGGCCCCTGTTTTTCTACTACTGACGAATAAGAAGCCAGGTAGCTAACACCAACCCGGAAATAGAGGTAATGATCTTCAGGTGCTTCTGGTTCATTCTCCGTACGATGAAAGGTCCAGTTCTTCCGCCTATGTAGCATCCAATGGCTAGGGGTATCGCTACGAGCCAATGCACGTGACCTGAGAAAATGAAAGCGAAGGCCGCAACTCCGTTTGCTACTCCGATGAGCAAATTTTTCATCGCCTGGGCGACTTTGATTTCAAGACTTAAAAGCTGCATCAATATGACGATTGTCATGCTCCCAGAGCCAGCACCGAAATATCCGCTATAAATTCCGATCACGCCGGCAATAATGGTGACAATGACGAACTTGCTTCTCGTTACTTCACTTGAGGATGAATTGCGAGGATATAGAACTGCAAGAGAAGAAAAGATAAGCAGATAAGGGATGATGATTCTTAGACTCGTGACAGGAGTGTTGAGCAAGAGAAGCGCACCGCATATTCCGCCTATAAACGTAGCGGGAGCCATCTTCATCAAAAGCTTCTTCTTAGGGAGCCATTCGGGCTTAGAGCCGATAACAGCTCCGATACTCACGAATGTCAGGCTTACTGAATTTGTTACATTCGCATCCAAGGGATTTAGCCCAATAATGAGGAGCGCTGGATAGCTATAAATAGAACCAATGCCGGCTATTGAGCCGCCTAGTCCAGCACTGATGCCTGCAATGAGAAGAAATAGACCATGCAGAAACATATTCGTGATCATTCCAGCAGCTTCAACTCAAAGACTATTTCACTAGGAATTCTCTCAAATAACGAGATTGTGCGCTTGAAGGGATTAGAACTTTAGGTTCAGTCCAACCCACTTTTTAATTTTCCGTGAGTCTAATCACGCTGAAAACCCAGCCACTTGCCCCTGTCACCTCGGGGTACTATCTTTCGAACATATGTTCGAATCAGCCTCAAACCCAGCCACTCCAGGATCCGTCCCTGGGGTAGCTGGGGCTGCCCAGACGCCTGGGGCGCGGGTAATTGCGCCTCAGGGCGAGCCCATGGAGTTCATTTATAAGGGGCGGCGCTTCCATGTGCACGCGATTGTGTCGAGGTGGCGCGAATCTGGGGGCTGGTGGAACCGGATCGATGATGGTCGGCTACAGAAGGCTCCACTCGAAGATGTGATCTTCGATGATGGGGGCAAGGCGATCTGGCGGGTCGAAGCCGCTCCTGAGGGGGCGCTGGCGACCTTTGAGATTGAGTTGGATGAGATCACTGGCAAGTGGCAGATACGCCCCACATCCAGGCCTTCATGAAGATTCCATTTACACACCTCTCGGTGGCGAGTGGTTACTCCTTTAAATATGGCACTGCCTTGCCGGCCCGTTTGGTCGAACGAGCTGCAGAGCAAGGTGCTGGTGCGATTGCCTTGACTGATCGCGATGGCGCTGCTGGTGCGATTAGGTTTGCGAAGAGTTGTGAAGAGATGGGTGTGGCACCGATCTTGGGTGTCAATCTAAGTTTTCTGCAGAAGAAGTATCGCGTCACCATCTTTGCGCAGGGCGATGGGTTGGGTGCGCTCTATCGTTTGATCACCAGTATTAATTTGAGTGAAGATAAATTGTTAACGTATAAAGTGTTGAGTTCGGCGGCGCAATATTCATCGCAATTAATTCTGGCGCATGGCGTTGATTCACAATTGGCGGCGGCGATCAACGCGCGGCGTGGTGAAGAGGCGATCTCTATCTATGGTTCTGTAGCTGATCTATTTGCAGGACAGGTAATTGAATGCACCTCACACCTGCGGGCGGGGACGGGGCCGTTGTCGACAACGCATGCGGCACGGATGTTGGGCTTTGCGCGCGATAACAATCTTCCCGCGATTTTAAGCAATGCGGTACGGATGCTCGATCGCAAAGATGGGCCGGTGGCAGATGTATTGGATTCGGCGCGCAAGTTGGTGCCGCTGCATTACAAACATGTAGAGCGCAGCAATAGCGAAGCATATTTAAAGAACCCCGCCGAGATGGCCTGGGTGGGCGATGAGATCGCGCGGGCTGCCGGAGAGCGCAACGGCAACCGCTTGCTGGCAGATACCGAAGATTTGGCACAACGGCTGCGCTTGTCACCGCGGCGAGATATTGGCCTGGGTGCGATTCATCTGCCGCATATTGTTGATCCTTCCGAGTTGCGACAACGCACGCGGGCCGCTCTCTCACGTTATACGGGCGAACTATCTGTTAAGGCGGCGGTGCGTTTAGAAGAAGAGCTAGAAACCGTTACAACGCTGGGCTTTGAGCCCTATTTCTTAAGCGTGGCTGCTGTTGCCGATATGGCGCGGGCGCGGGGGATTCGGGTGGCAGCGCGCGGGTCTGGTGCGGGCTCTTTGATCTGTTATCTGCTGGGGATTTCTGGGGTAGAACCGATTAGCCAAGGGCTCTTGATGGAACGCTTCTGTTCTGTCTTGCGGGCAGAGCTGCCCGATATCGATATCGATGTTGAATCAGATCGCAGGCTAGAAATATATAGCG
>CAIUIT010000099.1 GCA_903899375.1 uncultured Actinomycetes bacterium | reverse complement strand
GCTTCGCCTTCTACATCTTCGGCAATGATCAATAGCGGCTTATTAGCAGCTGCTACCTTCTCGAGCACAGGAAGGATGTCAGAGAGCGATGAGATCTTCTGCGCTGAAATCAGAATGAAGGCATCCTCTAGAACCGTCTCCATGCGATCTGAGTCAGTTACAAAGTAAGGACTTATGTAGCCCTTATCGAATTGCATTCCCTCGGTGAAATCGAGCTCGAGGCCAGTCGTTGAAGACTCTTCTACGGTAATAACGCCATCTTTGCCGACCTTATCCATCGCTTCTGCGATGAGATCGCCGATCGCCTTATCTTGAGCTGAAATTGTTGCAACATCAGCGATCTGAGCCTTGCCAGATACTGGTGTTGAATTCTTCTTGAGCTCCTCGGAGATTGCCTTAACAGCTGCTTCGATTCCGTATTTGATATCCATTGGCTGAGCGCCAGCAGCGAGGTTACGTAAACCTTCGCGAACCATTGCCTGTGCCAAAACTGTCGCAGTAGTAGTTCCATCACCTGCAACATCATTGGTCTTCTCAGCAACTTGCTTAACGAGCTGAGCGCCCATGTTTTCGGCTGGATCTTCTAGTTCGATCTCTTTAGCAATGGTGACGCCATCGTTGGTGATCAACGGTGCGCCATAACCCTTTGCAAGAACGACGTTACGACCGCGGGGTCCAAGCGTTACTTTGACGGTGTCGGCGAGAATGTTGACGCCGCGTTCCATCGCACGACGAGCGTTCTCGTCAAATGAAATAGTTTTACCCATGGTGGTTACTTCTCAATGATCGCTAGTACATCGCGGGCAGAGAGAACGAGGTATTCCTCGTTGTTGTACTTAACTTCAGTTCCGCCGTACTTGCTGTAAAGAACTACATCTCCAACTTTTACATCCATTGGAGTGCGTACGCCATCATCAAAGCGACCTGGGCCGACGGCAATAACGGTGCCCTCTTGTGGCTTCTCTTTAGCGGTATCTGGAATAACCAGACCTGACGCTGTGGTCTGCTCGGCCTCATTGGCCTTAACAACGATGCGGTCTTCAAGTGGCTTAATGGCAACGGCCATGATGTGCTCCCTTTTTCTTCAACGCTTCTCGGATTTCCACTTATCGCGGCTCCCCTGCCAATTAGCAGAGTAAGGGCGAGAGTGCTAACCAAACTCTAGCGAAAGCCCGCGGGGGCTGCCAACCGAGGAGGCGGGGCTATGAGGGGTTTTAGAGGCGAAAGCCCGCGGAGCGAGCCTCTGTGCGGGCTTCCCGCAGCCGGCGCAGACGCTTTACCAGCATCGGCTGGCTCAGAAGGGCATCCTCGCGATCGATCAGGTTATTAAGGAGCTGGTAGTAAGCAGGCGGAGTGAGGTCAAAGAGCTCTTTAATTGAGGACTCCTTGGCCCCGGCATAGCGCCACCATTGCCGCTCGAAATCCAGGATTTGAAGTTCGAGTTCGGTAAGGCCACTGCCTGAAGAGAGGTTCAAATCCATAGCGCTACCTTGGAATTCCATGCACTGATACTAATTGCTTAGGCTGACAATATCTGCAGATTCGAGATTATCTATCTTCCGTGTTCCCGCGCGACCTCATCCTTCCGGAGAGCTTCCTTAATTATGTTCTTCGCCATCGTCGGAAAAACTAATTTATGGAAAGGTGCAACCACGGCCCAGTACAGGTGGCCGCCCGCCCCCTTCGGTTGAAATGTTGCGACTTGAGTTAACGATCGCATCGATCTGCCATCGTGTACCACCTGCGCGAGCGAAAATTCTAGCCACGCTTTGCCTGGCAGGATCATCTCGGCATAAAGCGTCAGAACCTGTTGGGGTTGCAAATTTTCCACCCTCCAGAAATCTACGCTCTCGCCTTGGCGCAATATATGTGGATCCCGACGACCTCTACGCAGGCCCACTCCACCGATGAGGCGATCTATTAATCCTCGCGACCACCAGAGAAAATCGGCGCCGTACCAACCGCGCTCTCCGCCGATCTCTTCAATGCTCTTCCAGAGTGAATCAAGGGAAGCATCCGTATAAATAATTCTCTTGTCGTGATACTCGGCATCTCCAGCCCATGAGGGATCTGATTGGGTTTTCTGCCACGGCGGCATAATCGCGTCGGCATCAGACCATCGAGAAGCAACTTCATTGCGAGCTACCTTGGAGAGTGCTAATTCAAATGCCTGCTCGACCGAGATCAAACCAGAAGGAGGAGGCGAAATAAGTAGCGAAATGGACTTCTGTTTATCCATAACCGCTTCGTTGATCAGCGATCCAACCAGCGGTCGAGCCAGCGCTACTGGGACCGGGGTTACCAGGCCAATCCATAAACTTGAAAGCCAGACCGACAAAAATGGAACCTTGATAATAATTCGCCGAGGCAATTTGGAGACTCGAGCGAAGGTCTTCATGAGCTGCGCATACGTCATCACATCAGGACCACCCACATCGAAGATTCCAGATTTTGGTTCGTTGAGTTTTGCCACTTCGTCGAGGTAGTAAAGGACATCTCGAATTGCAATCGGTTGAGTTCGATTGCTCACCCACTTCGGCGTGATCATTACAGGCAACCTGTGAGTCATGTGTCGAATCATTTCGAAGGAGGCAGAGCCTGAACCGATAATAATTCCCGCTCGCAACTCCAATACTGGAACGTTAAATTTAGCCAAAGATGCACCCGTATTTGCCCGCGATGCCAGGTGTTGACTCTGGCTCGCATCATTTGCAATTCCACCGAGATAAATTATTTGAGAGACATCAGCCTCTTGGGCCGCTTGGCCAAATGTGAGCGCCATCGCTTCTTCCACTTGATCGAATCGACCCCCGGCGCCAATGGAATGAAGCAGATAAAAGGCGGTGTGGACTCCCGAAAGAGCTGCTGAAATTTCTTCGAGCTTGGTGGCACTGCCCACCGAAACTTCAACCTGTGAATACCAGGGTAGGCCGACAATTTTCGATCTATCTCGTACCAGTACCCGGACGAGAGAACCCTGCGCTAAGAGTGAGGTCACCAGTCGACTGCCCACATAGCCCGATGCACCAGTAACGAGTACTCGACGATTCTTAGGAGTTGTGTTCACCTGATTAACAGTAGACTGAGGAGATAGATTCGGATATTCGAAACCAGAGCTGGTAGCGAATCGACCAGTGATCGCCACGTGCTCCACTGATAGAAGAAAAAGGTAGATCCCAATGGCAAAACCCCGCGTTGTAATCCTTGGCGGAGGCTTTGGCGGACTGGCAACGGCCGAGGCTCTGGGTCACGATGCGGAAATCACCGTCGTGGACCGTAATAATTATCAAACTTTCCTTCCTCTGCTTTATCAGGTGGCTACCGCCGGTATTGCTGCAGACCATATTGCCTACCCCATCCGCGGTGCACTCCGCAAAACCGGGGGCCGCTTTCATATGGGTTCACCTATTTCGATCGATCACAAAAATAAGACGGTCAAACTCGATAGCAGTGAGGTGATCCCTTTTGACCACCTCGTCGTAGCCATGGGTTCGGTCACCGCTGATTTTGGAATTCCTGGGGTACATGAATATGGCCTCGGAATGAAGTCAGTTCATGAATCTCTCGCTATTCGCTCTGAGATCATGCGCCGTTATGAAGATCTCTGCCGTTTTCAGGATGACACTCGCCTAAAAGTTGTAGTGGTTGGTGGCGGCCCTACCGGAGTCGAAATGGCTGGAGCCCTTGGCGAATTAATCAAGGGGCCTCTCCATAGTGATCAGGCCGAAGCTGCTTCCAAGATCGATGTATATCTTGTCGAAGCTGGGCCTCGGGTACTGCCGATGTTTGATCAATCACTGACCGACAAAGCGCAGAAGGAATTAGAGAAGCTAGGCGTAAATCTGATGCTCAAAACGGCTGTAAAGTCGCTCGAATTTGGAACCATCAACTTTGCAGATGGAAGTTCCATGCGAGCACACGTGATGATCTGGGCGGCTGGCGTTACTAGCTCCCCTGGTATCTATGATCTCAGTGTTCCAACAGAAGGATTCCGCCTTAAAACAGAACAGACGATGCAAATTACGAATTATCCATACGTCTGGGCGGTCGGAGATTGCGCTGGGGCCCGCGGATCGAATGGTCGCTTCCTGCCACAAGTCGCCCCTGTTGCAATGCAACAAGGTCGCTTCGTCGCTGAGCAAATTAAACGGGCAAGTAAGGGTCAAGCGCTCAAGGAATTCCTTTATAAAGATAAGGGGTCGATGGCTACCATCGGTCGCCATAAGGCCATCATCCAAGTTAAAAAATTGAAGATCAGCGGCCCCATCGCCTGGTTTGGTTGGCTCTTCTTGCACCTCTTCTACTTAATGGGCGGACGAAATCGGATCGGCACCATTGCTGACTGGAGTTGGAACTATTTCACCTTCGATCGCGGTAATCGCCACATCATGGACTCGATTTAAACCCATGGCATACATCGATCTGCGCGGACATCAGACTTGGAGCGTTGAATACCCAAACAATGGAGCGCCACTTTTGCTGCTCCATGGCGGTTTAAGCGCTACCGAGAACTTTGATTATCATATTCTTCCCGCGATCGAAGATCGCTTTCATGTATATGGCTATGACCGCAGCGCGCATGGACGCACTGGTATCCGCGAAGGTTTCTATCACTTTGATTTTCAACGCGATGAAGCAATTGCATATATAGAAGATGTAATCGGTGCCCCGACGCACCTCCTCGGCCACAGCGACGGTGGAATCATCGCGCTCTTGGTTGCGATCGCACGGCCAGACTTGGTCTTATCAATTATTGCCACAGGTACTAATTACAACTGGGACGCAGGACTCGCTTTGGGTGGCGAGGTGGTTGTCACCGATGAAAATCGTGCCGATTTTGCCGAACGCTCACCAGATGCTGCAGAGATGCTCGATATCATTATTCAAAAGGCACACGATGTTTGGGCTACCGAGCCAAATATCACCGTCGCAGAACTGGCCACAATTACCTGCCCGGTCTTGGTTGTCAATGGAGATGACGAACCCTTTAGCCCGCACCATGGAGTTGATTTATATCAAGCTCTTTCTAATGGCCGTCTGGCCATCATCCCGGGTTCACCGCATGCGACTCACAAGATAAAGCCGCACTTATTGCATCCAATAATCAAGGACTTTTATGACCATCCTGGGCCACGAGGGGAATCAAATCCGTTTAATGAAATATCTGGGGATTAATTAAGGAACGAGTGTGGTCATGGTGTTAGCCAAATTAAAGAGCAAGTTTGGATAAACACCTAGTACCAATGTAATCACGAAGCAGATCGTAATTCCTGTCGTAACCAAGAATGATGGAATCGCAACGGTGACCGTGTCGTCTGTAGGTTCTTTAAAGAACATAATCAGGATGACGCGAAGATAGAAGAACAGCGCAATCGCGCTAGAAAGTACTCCCACGACGACGATCGCAATATTTCCCGATGCATACGCTGCTGTGAAGATAGAGAACTTTGCAATGAAACCAGCGGTGAGTGGAATTCCACCAAAACTCAAGAGAAAGAGAGCAAAAGCAGTGGCCACCCCTGGGGATTTCTTAGCAAGTCCGGCCCAACGATTAAGATCATTGACCTCACCAGTTGAATCCCGAACGAGCGTCACAATTCCAAAGGCCCCGATGGTGGCAAAGCCATACGCTACTAAATAGAACATCATTGAAGTTAAGCCAGCCTTGCTCAAGGCGATTATTCCGGCCATCAAGAATCCAGCGTGAGTAATGGAAGAGTAAGCCAAGGTGCGCTTTACATCGCGTTGTGAAATCGCCGCAATAGCACCGCCAGCCATGGTTACGATTGAGATCGCAACAAATACTGGACGCCAATCATTTTGCACCGCTGCAAAACCAACGATAAAGATACGGAACATCGCACCAAAAGCCGCGACCTTGGTACAGGCCGCCATAAATCCTGTAACAGCAGTTGGGGCTCCTTGATAAACATCGGGAGTCCATGAATGGAATGGCACCGCTCCAACTTTAAAGAGCAATCCAACCGACATCAAAACTATCCCGAGCAATAAGAAGATGTGATTTGCGCCAGGGACAGCGGCAGCGTTGCGGATCATGGCTAGCGAGAGGCTGCCTGAAAATCCATACAAGAGCGCCCCACCAAAGAGGAAGAAGGCAGAGGAGTACGCGCCGAGCAAGAAATACTTAAGGGCTGCTTCTTGCGACAAGAGGCGGCGGCGTCTGGCCAACCCGGTGATGATGTAGAGCGGAATAGAGAGAACTTCTAGGGCAACAAAGAGGGTGATCAGATCATGGGCTACCGGGAAGAGCAACATTCCAGAGATAGCAAAGAGCACCAGGGGATAGATTTCCGTCATTTGAACACCAGCTAGCACGGCAGCTGCTTCTTCTTGTGATCCAGGAAGAGCAGATGCTTGCGGTGCAAAGTGGTCATCCTGCGTGAAGAAGAGGAGCGCTACAAAGGCCAAGGCGAGAATTGCACCTTGCATGAAGAGGCCGCCTCCATCTATTGAAACGGAATCCACCGCAGCAGTTTGCGAGACTAGATTGTGAATCGAGATCACCCAACAAAATGCGGTAGCTGTTGTAACTAGGGCGATAATGATTTGGATACGAGCGCGATAGGCACGGCCTACAAATCCTTCAACGAAGACGCCCAGGAGCGCACCACCTAAGACGATCAGGATTGGTGCAAGTAAGTTGTAATCAAGGCTAGGAGTAGTAAGCATTATTTACCTGCCAATGGAGTTGGGTCTGTGACTTGAGCCGCTGCCATAATTTGGCTGGTCGCTGGGTCAATCACGTGGATAGCGGGCTTGGGATAAAAACCGAGGAGAACTAGCGCCACAATAACCGGGGCCAGTGCGAATTTCTCGCGCCAATTGAGATCGGGCGTATCTTCATTCCCTGGCTGCAGCGGTCCATGAAGGGTGCGTTGCACCAAGATTAAAATGTAGAGAGCAGCGAGCACGATTCCAAGTGTTCCGATAATTGCCGCGGCCGGATAACGAGTGAAAGTTCCGATCAGAACGAGGAATTCACTTACAAAACTTGAAAGTCCAGGGAGTGCAAGTGCGGACATGCCTGCAATAAAGAAGCTCCAGGCCATAACTGGCGTTATTCGTTGCAGTCCACCAAAGTCTTCCACCTGCGTCGATTTGCGACGTTCGATCATCCAACCGCCTACAAGGAAGAGCGCTGCTGTAGAAAATCCATGGTTGACCATGTACAAAGTTGCACCAGTTAAACCTTGGCTTGTCATAGCAAAGATTCCAAGAACAATAAAACCGAAGTGCGAGATCGAGGTGAAGGCAATCAAGGAGTTGAGGTCTCTCTGGCCAATTGCCAAGAAAGCGCCATAGATAATTGAGATTAGCGAGAGCGCGATGATGTAAGGAGCAAAGGTCTTCGTCGCCTCTGGGAAGAGGGTAAGGCAGAAACGAATCATGCCGTAGGTACCGACTTTGTCGAGTACGCCGAGCACCAAGATCGATGTGCCAGGAGTCGCAGACTTTGCCGCACCTGGAAGCCAGGTGTGGAATGGAAAGAGTGGGGCCTTGATCGCAAAGGCGATAAAGAAGCCTAAGAAGAGCCAATCTTGCGTATTGTGGCTGATCTTGAGATGAGAGAGAGCTGTTACATCAAATGAACCAGGGCCTTGATGAATTGAAACCACAAATAATCCGATGACAGCTGCCAACATCAGCAATCCACCGAAGAGGCTGTACAGCAAGAACTTCAGCGCTGCTGCGGCACGATCGCCCCGCCCGTAACCACCAATGAGGAAATAGACAGGAACCAGCATCGCTTCGAAGATTACATAAAACAAGAAGACATCGGTCGCTGCAAATACCCCAACCATGAATGTCTCAAGAACTAAGATCAGCATGTAGAAGGTCTTTACGCTCCATCGCCCATTCTCGGCTTCATTCCAACCTCCGACAACGACGATAGGTACAAGTACGGTCGTGAGCAGAATCAGCACTAGCGCCAACCCATCAATTCCAACCGCGTAATTAATATTAAATACCTTGAACCATGAATGCGATGAAACAAGTTGGAAACCTTGAACTCCAAACTTGTACTTGGTCAACATCAAGAGAGAACTGACCAGAGTGACCAGCGATGAACCAAGGGCAATTAATTTAATGAGGTGCGTATTCTCTTTAGGAGCCGCGACCAGGCCGAGCACACCTAATAGCGGCAGGACGATTGTGAGCGTTAAGAGGTTCATGCGGTTACCACCCAAAGGATCAGGGCACCGATAAAGACGCCGACGAACATCGCCAGTGCATATGTCCGAACGTAACCGTTCTGAATCTTACGGAGAACATCGGACACTTCGCCAATCACCCAACCAACTAGTCGGACCGCACCGTCAATCACATGGTGATCTGTTGCAACTAATCCAGCGGTGAGTGCAGTGCCTGGTTTCACCAGTACGGCATCGTTAAATATATCTTGGTAAAGATCCTTACGCGCGATCTCGGTAAAGATAGAAACGTTTTCAGGAGCGACCTCAGGGACGCTGCGATATTTAACAATCGCGTAACTGGCGCCCAGTGCAACAATTCCTAATGCCAGTATGGATACAACGAGCGGATTCATCAACTCTTTTCCGCCTTCTGCATGTGAAGCATTAACTACTGGCTGGAGCCAGTTAACCAAAGCTCCACCAGCGCTGAGAAGGAATCCAGATGCAACCGAGCCGATTGCCAAGACGACCATTGGGCCCCACATCAAGACCGAACTTTCATGAGGATGAGATCCATCTTTCCAGCGTTTTGCGCCAGCAAAGGTCAGCACGACTACGCGGGTCATATAGAAAGCGGTGATTCCAGCGCCCAGAAGCGCGGCTCCCCCGAGAATAATTCCCTTGCCACCGCCCTGATTAAAGGCGGTCTCAATAATCTTGTCCTTCGAATAGAAGCCAGCAAAAGGTGGGACGCCCAAGATCGCCAAATAACCCAAGCCAAATGTGACCGCGGTGATTGGCATCAACTTGGCCAAGCCTCCGTATTTGCGCATATTTATCTCGTCATCCATACCATGCATGACCGAGCCTGCGCCTAAGAACATTCCAGCCTTGAAGAAACCATGAGTCAAAAGATGCATGATGGCGAAGGCATAACCAACTGGACCGAGCCCGGTTGCCAGAATCATGTAACCGATCTGCGACATAGTGGAAGCAGCAAGTGCTTTCTTAATGTCATCTTTAGCGGTACCAACGATCGCTCCGAAGAGGAGAGTGATTACGCCTACTGTTACGACGAGTAGGCGCGCTGTTGAAGAAGCATCAAAGATAAAGTTTGAACGAGTAATGAGGTAGACGCCAGCGGTCACCATCGTCGCGGCGTGGATCAACGCTGAAACTGGAGTTGGACCAGCCATGGCGTCGCCGAGCCAAGATTGCAATGGGAACTGCGCGGACTTTCCGGCCGCTGCCAACAAGAGCATCGCTCCAATTGCAGTTAACGCAGCTGGTGATGCATGCGAAGCGCCCGCTTTGACACCTGAGAATGAGACCGCCCCAAATTGCGTAAAACAGATCATGATGGCTAGTGAAAGTCCGACGTCACCGATTCTGTTGGCTATAAAGGCTTTCTTTGCTGCGACTGCGTACGTTGGGTTGTGATTCCAAAATCCGATGAGGAGATATGAAGCTAGGCCAACACCTTCCCAGCCAACATATAAATTCAGGTAGGAATCGCCCAAGACCAATAGCAACATCGCCGCTATGAAGAAGTTGAGATATGCGAAGAAGCGACGGCGATCTTTGTCGTGGTCCATATATGCAATGGAGTAGATGTGGATCAGAGTTCCTACCCCAGTAATAAGTAGAACAAAGCAGATGGAGAGTTGATCGAGCAATAGTGAAGCATCGACTTTGAGGTTTCCGACCGAGATCCACTCAAAGAGCTTTTGGGTAGCAGCGCGGTTAGCACCGGTGTGGCTGTGCATCGCTATGAATTCAGAGACTCCAACGCCAAACGCAGAAGCCGATACAAGCGTCGCTAGGAGATGACCCCACTTATCTGCGATACGACCAAGGAGAAGAAGCAAGGCAGAGCTAAAAAGTGGAAGAGCGATGAGGTAAACCAAGTGACTGCTAGTTCTCATTAGTTCTTCAACAAACTGGCATCATCAACTGATGCCGATCGACGGGAGCGGTAAATGGTGACGATGATGGCTAGACCAACAACAACTTCACAGGCAGCGACCACCATCGTGAAGAACGAGGCGACCTGACCATCGAGATTGCCATGGATTCGGGAGAAAGTTACGAGAGCCAAATTAGAAGCATTGAGCATGAGCTCGATACACATAAAGATGACGATGGCGTTTCGACGAATCAATACGCCGAGCGCTCCGATCGTAAAGAGCATGACCGATAGGTAGAGGTAATTTGAAATATCCATTTAGTCCTCCTGCTCTTCAATCGCTTCTAACGCAAATGGTGCGCTAGTAATGATGTCTCCACGCGATCGTAGAGTTTGGGAAACCGAAGTAGGGGCTGGTGAACCATCGGGCAAGAGCGCCGGAACGTCGACCGCGTTACGGCCAGCAAATACCCCTGATGCAGGAAGTCCTGCAGCATCGCCCAGCGAACTCTTGCGAAAGCGTGCAATAGACAGGTCGCGTTGTGCGTAAGGCGAACGAACTTTTTGAGAGTGCGCCAAGACCATAGCGCCTAGGGCAGCGGTAATCAGAAGCGCTGAAACAACTTCAAAGGCCCAGACATATTGAGTAAATAAAGATTTAGCTATCCCTTGCACATTGCCACCCGCGTTAGCCGTTTGCAGACCAACTGACGGCGCTGGAAGGGTCGCTCGACCCAGAAGCGAGAGCATCAAACCACCCAGACCGATGGCTGCCACAATAGAAGGAATCCGCTGCCCCTTGAGGTTTTCAACGAGGGACTCAGAGCTATCAACTCCCACAAGCATGAGAATAAAGAGGAAGAGCATCATGACCGCTCCGGTATAAACGATGATCTGGACGATTCCTAGGAAGAGCGCATCTTCGGCGATATAGAAGATGGCGAGTGTGACCATCACCCATGCCAAAAGAAGGGCAGAGTGGACCGCCTTCTTAACAACTAATATCCCTAACGCTGCAATAACCGCGAGCGGAGCCAAGATCCAAAATTGCACTGCTTCAGGCGTTGCTGTGCGACCGACCGTAAGCGCGAGGTGGAAGCTGGTGTGTAACATTTTACTTCTGCTCCTCACGTGCCTGTGAAGGATGCGATCCGGTGATTTCGCCCTTGTAATAATTGAGATGGCTGGAATCTGGGTACATAGGATGCGGTGGAGCGATCATTCCTTGACGCAATGGCGCTAGTAGATCATCCTTTTCAAAGATTAATTTGGCACGATCATCATCGGCTAATTCATATTCGTTGGTCATCGTGAGTGCGCGAGTTGGACAGGCCTCGATGCAAAGGCCACAGAAAACACAACGCAGATAATTAATTTGATAGACCTGACCAAAACGCTCTCCCGGAGAGAAACGTTCCTCTTGCGTGTTATCTGCACCTTCGACATAAATCGCATCTGCAGGACAGGCCCAGGCGCAGAGTTCACAACCGATGCACTTCTCGAGCCCATCTTCATAGCGATTGAGTTGATGGCGACCGTGGAAGCGCTCGGCGGTTGGTTCTTTAACCTCTGGATATTGGACGGTATTAACCTTCTTGAACATGGTCGCAAAGGTGACCCAGAATCCAAGGAGTTGTTGCGAGAAACTCTTCGCTTCATCAGCCATTGTGGTTCTCCAGTTCTGTAACCACTTCAGTTTGTTCGATCGTCAAGTGATTGACCATTGATTGTCCGGGCAGAGCAGGGATCGGGAACGAAGGAGGAGGTAGATCGGGAAGAATCGCGGCGGCCTTCGCCTTGGCAGTGCTGCGGTCATACAAAGTCGTCGCGAGCACCACGAGTAAGACGACCCCAATGCTAAATCCCAAGACAATAATGCGGCTTACTGCGCGTTGTGACATTACACGCAAGGTTGCGAGGATCAAGATCCAGAGCAAACTAGTTGGAATCAAAACCTTCCAACCAAACTTCATAAACTGGTCATAACGAAGACGGGGCAGCGTTCCGCGGAGCCAAACAAAGAGGAAGAAGAATGAAACAACTTTTCCGATAAACCAGAAGAGCGTAAACCAACCACCCAACCAGCTCTCGGTAAAGGTAAGGCCTGGAAGCGCGTGGTATCCACCCATAAAGAGGGTCGTTGCCAGGGCTGAAACGGCGACGATATTTACATATTCAGCCAAGAAGAAGAGTGCAAACTTAAGTGAAGAGTATTCAGTATGGAATCCACCAACGAGTTCGCCTTCAGCTTCGGCTAAATCGAAAGGTGCACGATTTGTCTCCCCGACCATGGAAATAACATAAATAACAAAAGATGGGAACAAGATGACCGAGAACCACCACTTGTGTTGCGCGGCAACGATCTCTGATGTTGACATGCTTCCTGAATAAATAAAGACGGCGACGAGAGATAGTCCCATCGCTACTTCATAAGAAATAACCTGAGCGCTCGAACGCAATCCGCCAAGCAGCGGGTAGGTAGAACCTGAAGACCATCCTGCAAGAACAATTCCGTAAACACCGATTGATGCGATGGCCAAGATATATAGAACGCTTACTGGGAGATCGGTTAATTGCATCGCGGTCTTGTGCCCGAAGAGCGTTACCGTGCCGGTAAATGGGATAACAGCAAATGCCATAAAGCAGGTGGTTGCTGAAATTATTGGAGCAATAATAAATACCACTTTGTCAGCCGCTGCCGGAATCAAATCTTCCTTAAGAGCTAGCTTCACGCCATCGGCGAGAGCTTGGAGTAATCCAAATTTTCCAACGCGGTTAGGTCCAAGGCGCATCTGCATGCGAGCGACAATTCTGCGCTCTCCCCAGACAGCCATCAAGGTGCAGACAACACAGAAGACAAATATCAGGAGTCCCTTAACTAAAATTAACCAGCCGGGATCTTGTCCGAGCAAAGCTGCTGTACTCATCGCTTCGCCACCTTTACAGATCCAGAGGTAAACCCCAGGGCGGGAATTACTTGGGATCCTTCGGAATTCCGGGGTACCCAAATGAGATGATCTGCGATATTTCCAATCGCGACAGGGAGTTCAATCGACCCACGCTCATTCGATATGACAACCGAATCAGATTCGCTAACGCCCAGAGAGGCCGCAGTTGCGGTAGAAATATGCGCACGTGCCTGCTTTGCGGTTCCGGCCAGGTTCGCTTCGCCTTGCTGCAATGAACCTAGATCAAGCAAGAAGCGCCACGAAACAAGAGTGAAACCATCGGAAGAGGCTGGGGCGGATGCTCTCTTCGAGAATACTGGCTGTGTTCCATCCCAAATACCCAACGATGCAATTTCACGGGTGGTTGCTGTAACTGTTGGAAGATTAATTGGCTTACCCATCTCGTCTGCCAAGATCGAAAGAATGCGCACATCGCTGCGAAGGTCGACATCATCGATTCCCTTTTCAAAGGCGCGAGCGATTCCACGCCAGTCAAGGTAGGACCCGCTCTTCTCAACCACGGCGGCAACTGGAAGAACTACATCAGCGATAGCCGTGACTGCGGTGTTGGAAATTTCAAGTGAAACAACGAAGGTGTGAAGAAGTTGATTTAATGCGTCCGCCGAAATATCCATTGGATCGACGCCTCCGATAAGAACCGCGTCGAGCGATTCATCGTTGAGGGCAGCCAAGATCTCTGACGTAGAACGACCTGGATTTTCGGGAAGTGTTTTCACTCCCCATGCGCTCTGCAGATCTACACGAGCTGTGGCATCTGAGACGGGGCGATTGCCAGGAAGCAAATTTCCGATAGCTCCTGCGGCTATTGCTCCGCGTTCTCCGGCGCGACGTGGGATCCACGCCAACTTGGCACCGGTCGATTGTGAAAGTTCGAATGCCGCAGAGAGAGCTCCAGCGGTTTCAGCGGCACGCTCACCAATCAAGATCACGCTCTGTGCAGTCAAGCCAGAAATTTCAGCAAGACCTTTCACCAACTGCGCCGCGAGTTTCTTAGAGCCACGACTAGCAAGTGGGGCGTCGGAAGAGACAACGAGTCCACGCTTGGTTACTTGACGATAAATGCGTAAGAAAACGATGGGTGATTCTTCTTCTGGCTCGAAGCTCGCGAGCACCACATGGTCGGCCTTATCGATGTCGATGTACGTTGTCTTTAAATTCGTAACAACCGCCGCTAGGAAATCGCGCTCTTCATCACTGTGTGGGCGGGCGCGGAAATCGATGTCGTTTGTACCTAGAGCAACGCGTGCAAACTTGGAATATCCGTATGCATCTTCATGAGTCAACCGTCCGCCGGCTAGAACGCCAACGCGCTTACCCTTGAGTCCGGCTGCTGCTGCTGCAATCGCTTCTGGCCACGACGCTTCATGGAGTTCACCATCAGCGCCACGAACGAGTGGAGTCTTTACGCGTTCGCGAGATGTGAGATATTTAAATGCCCAACGACCTTTATCGCAGTTCCACTCTTGGTTGACCGCTGGATCATCGCCACCAAGGCGACGAAGTGTCTTACCGCGACGCATATCGGTGCGTAGATCACAGCCTGACGCGCAATGTTCGCAAGCGGAATTTACAGAGACGAGATCAAAGGGACGGGCGCGGAAACGATAGGAAGATCCAGTGAGTGCGCCGACTGGGCAGATCTGCACTGTGTTGCCCGAGTAATAGGACTCGAAAGGTTGATTCTCATAGATACCGACTTGTTGTAGCGCCCCGCGTTCGTTGAGGGTAATAAATGGATCGCCGGCAATCTGCTCCGAGAAGCGGGTGCAGCGCGCGCAGAGCACGCAACGTTCGCGATCGAGAAGCACCTGCGAAGAAATATTGATTGGCTTTTCAAAGGTGCGCTTTTCGCCTTCAAAGCGTGACTCTGGACGACCAGCAGACATGGCCTGATTCTGAAGCGGGCACTCGCCGCCTTTATCGCAGATCGGGCAATCGAGAGGGTGGTTAATTAAGAGGAACTCCATAATTCCCTCTTGCGCCTTGGCGGCAACGGGTGATGTGAGTTGAGTATTTACGACCATTCCATTTTCAACCGGCATGGTGCAAGAAGCTTGTGGCTTAGGAAAGGCGCGCCCGTTGATAGATACATCCACCAGGCACTGGCGGCAAGCACCTTCGGGAGCAAGTAAAGGGTGGTCGCAGAAACGTGGAATTGCGATTCCCAACTGCTCGGCAGCACGAATAATGAGAGTTCCTTTTGGAACGGTTACTTCTGCGCCATCGATAATTGCGGAAACAGTTTCAACTGCAACGACTGCTTGCTCGGGCGTCATTTATGCACCTGCCGTTTCAAAGAGGGTAGACGCAACCGGATCAAATGGGCAACCGCCATTTGTCTGGTGCAAGATGTATTCAGCGCGGAAATATTTGAGTGAAGAGATAATTGGCGATACCGCTCCATCGGCCAGAGCGCAGAAAGAACGGCCTGCAATGTTGTCGCAGAGATCGAGAAGTTTTTCCAGATCTGCTTCCGTTCCCTTGCCTGCCTCTAGATCCTTCATTAATTGCACGAGCCACCAGGTGCCTTCACGGCAAGGTGTGCACTTTCCGCAGGACTCATGCTTGTAGAACTCGACCCAGCGCAGCGCAGCGCGAACAACACATGTGGTCTCATCAAAGATTTGCAGCGCCTTTGTTCCAAGCATGGAACCTGCGGCTGCGACGCCTTCGTAATCCAGCGGAACATCGAGATGTTCGGCAGTAAACATTGGAGTGGAAGAACCTCCAGGAGTCCAGAATTTCAATTCATGACCGGCGCGAATTCCGCCAGCGAGCTCCAAGATTTGACGTAAGGTAATTCCGAGCGGTGCCTCAAATTGCCCAGGATTGGTGACATGGCCTGAGAGGGAATAGAGCGTGAATCCCTTGCTCTTCTCGGTTCCCATCGCTTGGAACCAGTCGGCTCCCTTTGCGATTATGGATGGCACTGAAGCAATTGATTCAACATTGTTAACAACTGTAGGCATCGCATAGAGGCCAGCGATGGCAGGGAACGGCGGACGCAAACGTGGCTGACCACGGAAACCTTCGAGGGAATCCAAGAGCGCAGTTTCTTCACCACAGATATATGCACCAGCACCAGCGTGCAAGGTGAGCTCTAAATCAAAGCCACTACCCAAAATATTCTTACCTAGAAGTCCAGCTGCATAAGCATCGTCGATAGCTTTCTGCACCCG
>CAIUIT010000098.1 GCA_903899375.1 uncultured Actinomycetes bacterium | reverse complement strand
GCTCGCGAGCAATATGTTGTAACAGCCGAGTCATCCGGAGAGATCATTGAAATGAATGCCATGTCTGTCGGAATAAGCGCCTGGCGCCTTGGTGCAGGTCGATCACGACAGGGCGAAACTGTGCAAGCCGGTGCGGGAATTGAAATACATGCCAAGCCTGGTGAAAGCATTACTGCCGGCGCCCCCCTCTTCACTCTTCACACCGATGACTCCCCTCGCTTTGAACGCGCGCTAGAAGCGCTCCAAGGTGCGGTTCGCATATCTTCCACTGGCGAGCAAGTAGAACGCCTGCCGCTGATCATAGAAAAGATAACGGGATAAACTCACCACATGACGCTGAACAGAACGCCGACCGCCGAACAAATTAAGAGAATTCCAAAGGTTGTCCTGCATGACCATCTCGATGGTGGATTGCGACCACAGACAATTATTGATTTAGCGCAAGAGATTGGTTACAACAAACTCCCATCTACAGATGCCGCTGCACTTGGCGATTGGTTCTTTGAAGCGTGCAACTCTGGCTCTCTGGAACGTTACCTAGAGACCTTTGATCACACCATTGCGGTAATGCAGACTCATAGCGCTGTCGTACGTATTGCTCGAGAAGCGGCGCTGGATCTCGCTCGCGATGGCGTTGTCTACGCTGAAGTCCGCGGAGCTCCCGAACTATTCACACAAGGTGCGATGGATTTGAATGAAGTCATCGAAGCCACCACTGAAGGCTTTCAACTGGGAATGCAGGATGCTAAATCAGAGGGATTCTCTATTCGCGTCGAACAGATCCTCTGTGCGCTGCGCCAAAATGATTGGTCCGATGAGGTTGCCAAGAAAGTCGTGAAATATCGCGATCAGCATGTAGTTGGATTTGATATCGCCGGTCCAGAAGATGGGTATCCAGCTAAGGACTATCTCTCGGCCTTTGATTACCTGCGTGCCGAAAACGCTCACTTCACTATCCACGCTGGAGAGGCTTATGGCCCCGCATCTATCTGGCAGGCTATCCAGATCTGTGGTGCCGAACGCCTTGGTCACGGTGTTCGCATCGTAGAAGATATTGATTTCAGCGGAGCAGAGCCAAAGTTAGGACTCTTGGCAGCTTACGTACGCGATCGACGAATTCCGTTAGAACTCTGCCCCACCTCAAATTTGCAGACCGGAGCCGCCAAGGATTATGCATCGCACCCCATCGGCATCCTGGAAAAATTACGTTTTCGCATCACGATCAACACCGATAATCGTTTGATGAGCGGAACATCCATGTCACAAGAGATGGCGCATGTTGTTAACGCCTTTGATTGGACATTTTTGGATCTGCAGCGAGTCACGGTCAATGCCCTGAAGAGCTCATTCATCCCCTTCGATGAGCGCTTGTCGATCATCGAAGAATTAGTAAAACCTGCTTACCAGAGGATTAGCGAAGAGTAACTTTAAATTCCGATCGGATGCCAAACCGTCTTGATCTCCATGAAGCTCAAGATGCGCGCTGGCGATTCTAGATCGGTATTGACTCTGATCCGCTTTAAGTTTTGAGCTCCAGCGACCTGAGTCTCTTGCAATTGTTTTGGGGTCAATCCACTGGCATCAATAGCATCAATGTCCATATGCGATGCGGCCCATGGCGCTAATTCCGAACCGCTTCCCGTCAAAACATTAACCACCCCAGCAGGCAAATCACTGGTCGCCATGATCTCGGAGAAAGTTATCGCTGGCAGCGGGAATTTCTCGGAAGCAATAACTACTGCGGTGTTTCCTGATGTAATGACAGATGCGATTGCTGCGATGAGATTGAGCAGAGATGGTTTTGCCGGGGCAAATATTGCAACAACTCCGATTGGCTCTGGGGTAGAGAAGTTGTAATACGGTCCTGATACAGAATTTGTAGAACCTGCGAGCGCAGAAATCTTGTCGCTCCAACCGGCATACCAGACCAGAAGATCGATGCTCTGTTGTACCTGAAGTGCAGCGGCTCGCGGTGTTACGCCTTCGAGAGCAACTATTTCAGTGACCAGCTGTTCGCTACGACCTTCGAGAATCTCGGCCATGCGATACAAAATTTGACCCCGGTTATAAGCGGTAGCGGATGACCATCCCGAGAAGGCACTTCGAGCGGCTACTACGGCGTCGCGCAGGTCTTTGCGAGATGCCAACGATGGATTTGCGAGGTGGTTACCTTTGAAATCCTTAATCGAATATACCCGTCCAGATTCACTGCGCGGGAAGGCTCCCCCAATAAAT
>CAIUIT010000097.1 GCA_903899375.1 uncultured Actinomycetes bacterium | reverse complement strand
TTCAGAATAATTATTGCTCCTGATGAGCCCCGCGGCTAAGACCGCGGGGCTTTTTCTTTTATGGAGTAGCGATATAGCGGGAGGCGCTCCACGACGGTCCGAGTTCTTGCAAATCAGAATTCACATTCCCATAGAGCGTATCGATGTTGTAATTCTTCTTATTCGCCAGGTCGGCAACCATGAGGTTGTAACCACCCTTAAAAATTGTGTAGTCACCTGAGGTTAAGAAGATGTACTTTGCTCCATTTTGATACGGGTAAGAATCGGATGAGTCGAATTGGCGGCTGTTAAAAAAGAGCGGCTGCGGTTTAGCTCCGTTGTAATAGCCCCAATAAATACCATCGTGTTGGCTCAATTGGACCCTCGTGAAGAGGAAGCGCTTTGCATCGACGCCAATGGGGTAATACGAAGAGATGCCAGGTGGATTTACCATCTGTGTAGTGACGCCGTTCTTCAAAAGATAGATCTGCCCACTTCGCTCAAAGAGGAGTCCAAGTCCGTCAGGCGTGTAGTACGGCATCGATGATTCTGGAAGTCCAGTTGTTAAATAGGTTTTGTCGCCTCCCGTAAGAGTCATGGTCGCAAGAACGCCATCCTCTTTGTATGCGATGTGGATTCCGTCGGGGGAGAACTTTGGATCTTCATCTCGCTTGCCATTTGGACCGGTGAGGTCGATTGGATCTGCCCATTGGCTCCCGTCCCAGTGACTGACGAAGACATCCCACTCCTTCGTTGCAGATGCGGTGGGGGAACCCATGAAGGTGATGTATTGGCCGTCGGGAGAGGGATGGGCATTGATCGGGGAGATGACAGTGGTCCAGTTCTTGCTGATCTGGGTCAATTTTGCGTTGACCAAGTCCAGGCTCCACATGGTGGCATCCCACTTTTGGTAGCTGCTGTAGCGGTGAAAAAAGAGCGTGCCAGCCAGGTGAGGTAGGGCGACCTTCTTGGGGGCTGGGTTTGCGGCAGCAAATGAGGGGGAGGCGCTCGCGCCTAGAGCGATGGTCAGAGCCGCAGCGGTGGCGCAGAGGGCAATACGACTCTTCATATATAACATTTTAGACACTCTTTCTAAAATAACTCTCTTTTTGTTGACTTACCTCACATTATCTGTAAGGTAACCTAACACAAAGCGGTAGGTTTCCTAACACAACCCAGAGTGGGTCTTGTGCTCTTACCAAAGTAGTGAAGTGGAGTTGTAGATGAGAAAGAAAGCCCTGCTAGCTTCTTTGACAGGAGCAATGGTCTTAATCGGAGGCTTGGTTGGCGTCGCAGTTCCAGCCAACGCTGGCGCTCGAAATGTCGTGATCTGGTCCAGTTTCAACGGCACAGGACTCGACCTGTGGAATGCAGCTGTTGCACGTGTCCAGGCTGCAAATCCTGGAATTAAGATCACATCTGTCGGAAGTATCGATATGGCCAAATCTCTTGCGGCAATCAATGCAGGAACTGGCCCTGATCTATCTGTATCAAGTGGTTCTGGAAATCTAGGTTGGTTCTGCGGAACTGGCGCTTGGCAGGACATTTCCAAGATGGCTCGTAGCACGACAACGGGCCTCAATTTGGCCGCTACTTTTTCGCCAGCTTCACTGGCATCAACGACCTCAAATCACATTCGTTGCGGACTTCCGCTCAACACCGAGGTCTTTGGGTTGTTTTACAATAAAGATCTTTTAGCTAAGGCAGGCTTCACGGCACCGCCAAAGACAACAGATGAGCTAACGACAATGTCAAAGAAGCTAACAACCTTTGATGCCAATGGCGATATCAAGACCGCTGGATTCGTTCCTTGGGCTGGCTACTACGGCTTCGCTATGGATTCCATGTGGATGGGCCAGATGTTTGGCGCAAAGTGGTATTCGCTGGACGGAAAAGGCACTTCTGGCTTCGGCGTTGACCCAGCTTGGGCCAAGGCATTTAACTGGCAGCACCATTTCATCGCCACAGTATTTGGTGGCGGAGATTTCGCAAAGGGCAGTCGCCTTGTCACAAAATTTGTCGCCGCTCGTGGCGATGAGTGGGGTACCAGTCATGACTTCATGACTGGTCGCGTTGCCATGAAGTGGGATGCAAACTGGATGGCGCCACTGTTCTGTACTGGCGACTCTTGGGCCCTTGCATCTACTTGTACCGCAGGTCTTAACTTCGGTATCGCTCCATCTCCAGTTGCTCCAAACCTTGTAAGCACTCTTTATGGTGCTGGCGTAGCCGATGAACCTGCAATCGGGATATCTAAAGGTTCAAAAAATGTAAAAGATGCATGGACTGTAATGAAGGCCCTTGCTACTGATACAACTTTTGCAGCTGCATATGACGCCTACGGTGGGGCTCCATCGTCGTTGCTCTCCCCTCTGGCAAAGCCAAAAGGACAGCCAACATGGTATGAGCCAATTTATTCAATCGCGAACAATCCGCTTTCGGGTTACCACACGATGCAAAATACCGGCGAACATCAAGAAGAAGGTCTGCTTCAGGACTTGATGGCTTCTTGGCAGGCGGGGCAAACACCTGATATCAACAAGGCTCTGAAGGCCATCGGAACTCAGGTTAATCAGATCATCGCTGGCAATAAGTAAATAGGGGAATATATAAAAAATGGGTATCTCACCAGCAACACTTTTCTCTCCACGACGAAGTGGGGGGAGTGTTGCTGGCGAGCCTAAACACAAGAGGCTCAAGCGCCCACGGCTCTTTATCTTCTTATGTTTATCACCTTGGATCTTTGGAATGCTTGGATTCACGCTTTACCCCATGATCGCGAGTTTCTATCAATCATTCACAAAGTTCAATCTGATCGAATCGCCAAAATGGGTGGGATTGCAAAATTACCACCGCATGTTCTTCCAAGATCCTCTCTTCTGGAAAGCTCTTGGAAATACCATGTGGATCTCGGTAATTAGCATCCCACTCAGAATCGCCTTCGCAATATTTGCAGCGTGGATTTTGACCAAGCCAAAACGAGGTAGTAACTTCTACCGCACAATTTTCTTCCTGCCTTCAATGGTTCCAGCAGTTGCAGGCACCATGGTCTTTGCTTACATCTTCAATCCAGCCTACGGCCCGATCAATAGGGGACTGCAGGCAGTGGGAATCAAGAATCCGCCTTTCTGGTTTATGGATCCACATTGGTCTAAGTGGGGTTTGATCATTCTCGGGCTATGGGGCATCGGCGACACCATGATCATCTTCCTGGCTGGTCTCTTGGATGTGCCTAGGTCGCTTTATGAAGCAGCTAGCCTTGAAGGAGCAACCGCGTGGCAATCATTTAGATATGTCACCTTTCCGATGATCACCCCCGTCATATTCTTCTCTGGCGTTACCGGAGTTATTGGAAGCTTCCAGTACTTCACCCAGGCGTATGTGGCCTCTGGGCAAGTAAATGACTATTCACATTCGATGTACTTCTATGCAACTCACATTTATCACGAGGCCTTTCAGGCCTATGAGATGGGCTACGCATCTGCATTAGCTTGGGTGCTACTCGTTATAACACTCTTCTTCACCGCAATTATCTTGAAGACCCAAAAGCGTTGGGTTCACTATCCGAACGGATCCCTCTTCAAATGAGACAAAAACTAACTGGGACCGAGTCGCAATACTATTTGGATGCCCTTGCCGCAAAACGCAAGAAGAAGGTAAATGCTTTTCTCCATGCGGTTGGCCAACACGCCGTATTGATCTCGCTCTCGGCGGTCTTTCTGCTCCCACTTTTTCTCGTGACTGTCATTTCATTGATGAATCATGGTCAAGCCGAAACTCGATCTCTCTGGCCGCACCCATTTGTCTGGCATAACTATTTAACGGTCTTTACTGCAGTTCCATTTCTCAAGTGGACTCTAAATACCATGTTTGTTGCTTCGCTATCAACTCTCGGCACTGTGCTTTCAAGTGTTCCACCTGCTTATGTTCTATCTCGACTGCAATGGCGTGGGCGTGGAATTACCTTCATTATTATCCTCTCTACAATGATGTTGCCGGGCCAAGTAACGATGATCCCGGTCTACATTATTTTCGCGAAACTGCATTGGATACCCTCTTTTCTCCCTCTGATCGTCCCATCCTTCTTTGCTGATGCGTTTTCGATATTCTTGTTACGCCAATTTTTTGTTAGCATTCCGGATGAGATTTCTGATGCCGCCCGCATTGATGGGTGCAGTGAATTCAAATTGATGATGAGAATTATTGTGCCGCTTGCTAAACCTGCCATTATGGCGATTGCGCTCTTCTCATTCCTTGGTTCTTGGAATGATTTCTTTGGGCCACTGCTTTATATCGTCGAAAATCCAAATTTGTGGACGCTAGGTATCGGGCTCAATGCCTTCCAAGGGCTTCACCATGTGAATTCCAACATGATGATGACTGCTTCGGTGCTCTTTATGGCACCGGTTATTATTCTCTTCTTCTTCGCGCAGAAAGTATTCATAGAAGGCATAACTCTGACTGGAGTCAAGGGATAAATGGATAAAACTCCTGTCGGAGCTATCCCTTCATTATTGCGCGAGATAAACGAGCGGACAGTAATTGATCTCTTAAGGGCGCAAGGTGCGATGCATGCTGCTCGTATTGCGCGTCTGATAGGTATTTCTAAACCTACGACTTCAGATATTTTGCGCTCACTTGTGGAAAGTGGATTGATCTGCGAACTTTCTCCCGGAGAAAATGATTCGCATAGAGCAAAAAACATCTTTGCCGCGGTCTCTGACATCAAGATTTCGGTCGCGATTGATATTGGGTCACGCTATATTCGCGCAGCCGTGGGGGACCTCAATGGAGTTCTCCGAAGTGAAATTTCCCTGCCGAATACCTCAAATTCTCTTAAGTCTCTGCTTGAAATCGTCGAGTCCAGTGTGGATCAATCGCTCAAGAGTGCCGGCTTTACTCGGCTTGATATCGTTTCAATCGCGGTGGGTACTCCAGGAGTAATAGATCAATCCACGGGCAAGATCGCAATCGCCGGCACAATCGGTGCGCTGGATGGTGTAAACCTCGCTGCAGAGATCGAGTCACTCTTTAAAATTGCTCCCATCGTCGAAAATGACATTAATCTTGTGGCAGTTGGGGAACAAGTCGCGGGTTTTGGACAGGGCATTTCAAATTTTGCAGTGCTCTCGGTGGGTTCTGGTTTGGGTTCGGGGCTAGTCCTCAACGGCAAACTACATCGCGGACATAGCGGCGCTGCGGGCGAAGTTTTCTATATCCCCTTCGGAGATCCGCTTGACCGACAACGCACATCGACCAATCCTTCGGGAGACCGCATCGCATTTGTCACTCGCTCACTTTCTAGTGTTCATCCGGATTCAACTCTGCAGGAGCCATATTCAACGGTGGATATCCTCAACGCCGCTAAGGCAGGGGATTCTCTAGGCAAAGCCGTGGTAGCACTCGAAGCAGATCGCATTGCACTCTATATCGCTGGAATTTCCGCTGTAGTAGATGTCGAAGTTGTAGTGCTGGCTGGTGGAATCGGGCGACAAGCCAAATTCTTTATTAAGCCGATTGAAGCGCTCTTAAAGGAGATATTGCCTTACCCACCTCGTCTTGCGGTGAGTGAACTAGGTGA
>CAIUIT010000096.1 GCA_903899375.1 uncultured Actinomycetes bacterium | reverse complement strand
CTATCCCTACGGAGCAAATTGAGCACTATTCACGCAGTAAATGACATTGGCAGCGCGGAAGATTTTCTAGCCGCAATCGAAGGCACAATCAAGAATTTCAACGATGGAGATCTAGTCTCAGGAATCGTTGTTCAGATTGATCGCGAAGAAGTACTCCTTGATATTGGTTACAAGACCGAAGGTGTAATTCCATCTCGCGAACTTTCAATTCGTCACGATATCGATCCATCAGAGATCGTAAAACTTGGTGATCGCGTTGAAGCTCTAGTACTCCAGAAGGAAGATAAAGAAGGTCGCTTGATCCTCTCCAAGAAGCGTGCTCAATATGAGCGTGCTTGGGGCGAGATCGAAGGCAAAAAGGAACGCGACGAAGTCGTTACCGGTTTGGTCATCGAAGTTGTTAAGGGTGGCTTGATTGTTGACATCGGACTCCGCGGCTTCTTGCCAGCATCACTCGTTGAAATGCGTCGCGTACGCGATCTGACTCCTTATATCGGCAAGGAAGTTGAATGCCGCATTATCGAGCTTGATAAGAATCGCAACAACGTCGTTCTTTCACGTCGTGCATATCTTGAGCAGACTCAATCAGAGTCTCGTACAACATTCCTCAACCAGCTCACAAAGGGCCAAGTTCGCACCGGTGTAGTTTCGTCGATCGTTAACTTTGGTGCTTTCGTTGATCTTGGTGGAGTAGATGGTCTCGTCCACGTTTCGGAACTCTCTTGGAAGCACATCGATCATCCAAGTGAAGTTGTTGAAGTTGGAGATGAAGTAACCGTTGAAGTTCTCGAAGTTGATTTCGAGCGCGAGCGTGTTTCACTCTCACTTAAGGCAACTCAAGAAGATCCATGGCAGGCATTTGCTCGCACCCACACCATCAACCAAGTTGTTCCTGGTGAAGTTACTAAGTTGGTTCCATTCGGCGCGTTTATCCGCGTCTTCGAAGGAATCGAAGGCTTGGTACATATCTCCGAGTTGGCTGAACGCCATGTCGAAATTCCAGAGCAGGTTGTTCAAGTTGGAGATGAGCTATTTGTAAAGATCATCGATATCGATCTTGAGCGTCGCCGTATCTCTCTTTCTCTCAAGCAGGCTAACGAAGGTCATGAAGTTGAGATCGAAGCATTCGATCCCAGCCAATACGGAATGCCAGCTCGTTACGATGCTGAAGGAAACTTCATCTACCCAGAAGGCTTTGATGCTGACTCACAAGAGTGGCGTGCAGGCTTCGAAACGCAGCGCGAAGAGTGGGAGCGTCAGTACGCTGAAGCCCAAACTCGCTTCCTTGCACACAAGAAGCAGAAGGCAGAGGCGAAGGCTGCAGATGCCGCCGCAACTCCAGAAGCTGAAGAGGTCGCAGAGTAATCCTCGAGCGACTCCCATAGAGTTGAAGGCCCTGACGCTAGCGTCGGGGCCTTTTTCATTTTGATTGGTGGTGCCTACTCAAATCAGCATGAGTAGGCTTACGGGGTGCTTCTCGTTGCTTTGACAGGTGGAATCGGCTCTGGAAAATCCCTAGCCGCGCAGTTCTTTGCGTCCTGTGGCGCCCAAATCTTGGATTTTGATCAATTAGCTCGAGATGTGATCGAACGGGGTACTGAGGGTTTCGACGAAATCTTGGTTCGCTTCGGCGACGATGTTTTGCGCGAAGGAAATTTGGACCGCGCCAAGTTGGCTGAAATTGTCTTTAGCGATGATATAGCTCGCAAAGATTTAGAGGCGATTACTCACCCGAAGATCCGGGCGGCTTTTGACGAGGTTGTCGCTGGGCTCGCCCCGGAGGCGATCCTTGTTAGCCAGATCCCGCTGCTAGCCGAGAGTGATTATCCCTACCCCTTCGACTTCGTGGTGACTGTCAGTGCTAGCGAGGATACTCGCCGAGCCCGACTCATTAATCGCGGAATGAAGGATTATCAGGTGACACAACGAATGCAGGCTCAGGCCACAGACGCACAGCGTGCGGCGGTAGCTGACGCGATTCTGGTCAACGACGGTAGCGAAGATGATTTGTTGCGCCAAGTAGAAAATCTTTATGAAGATCGCCTCTACCCTGCCCGAATGGGGATGTAGTGCGTCCAATTTCAGATTTACAACGGAAAGTTAAGCCCTTCGAAGTAATCAGCGATTACATTCCTTCCGGAGATCAGCCGACTGCGATCGCCGATCTCACCCGGCGAATTGAAGCGGGGGAGCAAGATGTTGTTCTCTTGGGTGCCACCGGTACCGGAAAGTCCGCCACAACCGCGTGGCTCATCGAACAATTGCAACGGCCTACCTTGGTTCTCGCCCCCAATAAAACTTTGGCGGCACAGCTAGCAAATGAATTTAAGGAACTCCTTCCCAATAATGCGGTCGAATACTTTGTTTCCTACTACGACTATTACCAACCAGAAGCTTATGTTCCGCAATCAGATACCTTTATCGAGAAGGATTCCTCGGTTAATGAAGAGGTAGAACGACTTCGTCACTCGGCTACCAACTCACTTCTCACCCGACGCGATGTAATTGTGGTGGCGACGGTCTCGTGCATTTACGGTTTGGGAACGCCGCAGGAATATGTCGATCGCATGATCCGGCTGCGCGTGGGTGAGTCCATAGAACGCAATCAACTGCTGCGTCGCTTCGTGGATATTCAATACAAGCGCAACGATATGGCCTTCGAGCGGGGGACTTTCCGCGTCCGCGGAGATACCGTCGAAATTATTCCGATGTATGAAGAGCATGCCATCCGTATCGAGATGTTCGGCGATGAGATCGAAAAGATCATGACGCTTCATCCTTTGACCGGTGAGATCATTCGTGATGAGACCGAGATGTATATATTTCCCGCCTCACACTATGCGGCGGGCGACGAAACCATGAAGCGCGCGATCGTGGATATTGGTGAGGAGATGGAAGAGGCTGTTCTCAAATTTGAAAAGGCGGGCAAGCTTCTAGAGGCGCAGCGCCTGCGCATGAGAACCACCTTTGATATCGAAATGATGCAACAGTTGGGATTCTGCAGCGGAATTGAAAACTATTCGCGTCATATCGATGGCCGTGGCGCAGGCTCGCCCCCTAACTGCCTGCTCGACTATTTCCCGGAAGATTTTCTCGTCGTCATTGATGAATCACACGTCACGGTTCCGCAGATCGGTGCGATGTACGAAGGAGATGCCTCTCGAAAGCGGACCCTAGTTGAGCATGGATTCCGCCTTCCTAGCGCGATGGATAACCGGCCACTTCGTTTTGATGAGTTTCTTACCCGCAAGGGACAGACCGTTTATCTCTCTGCGACCCCGGGCAAGTACGAAATGGCAAAGGTCAATGGGGATGTGGTCGAGCAGGTTATTCGCCCTACTGGACTCATCGACCCAGCAATCATTCTCAAACCCATTAAGGGCCAGATTGATGATCTCGTAGCAGAGATTAACTTACGTGCCGAACGGAACGAGCGCGTACTTGTTACAACGCTGACGAAGAAGATGTCCGAAGATTTAACGGATTACCTTCTCGGGCTTGGGATAAGGGTGCGCTACCTGCACTCCGAAGT
>CAIUIT010000095.1 GCA_903899375.1 uncultured Actinomycetes bacterium | reverse complement strand
GAGCCGAGGAAGCCGGGATGATCTCGTTAACCAATAACCCTGGCAAAACTATAAGCGCCAGTACAACTGCCGCTGATTTCTCACTCGCTGCATAAGCGATAGAAATCCGTTAGACCGAGTGAGCCTTCGACTCGGAGCCTAGCGTCGCTAGAGGGCTTACCTTGATGCAATGTTGCGGGTGCATCCGGGGAAACTAACTGCAAATGAGTCCGTTGACTACATGTTCGCGTGAGAGTCAGGACTGAGAATACGTTTAGCGGACTACGCTCGTAGAAGCTCTGTGTCAATGCTAGAGGACCCGGGTTCGATTCCCGGCACCTCCACAAAATGCGAGGCAGAAAAAATGGAAACATTTTTTCTGCTGAGCGAACGTCATGCCTTCAGGTAAACCGGCATCACGCCTTCAGGTAAACCGGCATCACGCCTTCAGGTAAACCGGCATCACACCTTCAAATAAACCGGCATCACACCTTCAAATAAACCGGCATCACACCTTGGGGTGCGCCAAGAGAAAATTGACCAATCTCGTTGCAAAATCTGTCGCGAGAGTTGGCACATGGTGACCGCCAACGATAGACCAGAGTTCCACAGTAGTTTTATTAGCACATCCCGTGTAATCACTTACCGTTGTCTCATTACCGGGGATGCTGCTCTCGATATTAATTTTGGTTGGCGAGGTAATTATCTTCGCGCTGCACTTATCTAACTTGGCCCAGTCGGCAATTGTTTCTGCAGCTCCCGGATAGGGAGCCACCAGGGCCCCTCCCAGGTAGGCGATCGTCTCGTCAGCGGTTCCCCAGATCTGCAGCACTGTTATGGGCTGGCTGGGTTTACACATCGATTGATCTTTATAGGTGGCTCCAGCAAAACTGGCGATCGCAGCGATTCGATTGGAGTCGCTGCAGGCCATGTGATGAGACATGAAGCCACCGTTGGAATGACCCACAACGTAGATACGCTTCTGATCGACGTTATATTTCTTCGAGACTGAATTGATGATGCTCATGATGTAAGCCTCATCATCCACTTTTGATCCATAAAAGTTGCAACAAGCCGGAGTTGCGTTCCAGAATTGCAGACCGTTGTTATCTAGCGAACCATCGGGGGCGACGTAGAGAATTCCTCGTGCATCAGCGACCGGTCCCAACTTTAAATATTTCTCGGTGTCAGCTCCTGAGGAGGTGTATCCGTGAAGGGCGATGATCAACGGTGCAGATTTTCCCTTGGTGTAAGTCGTGGGAACCTGCAGCTTGAATGGACGCGAACCCGGGAATGTCACAACGGTGGCTTTCCCGGCCGTTGGAGCGGTCTTCAGAAGTGATTTCTGTAGATGATTTGGTAGTGCACTCGCCATTGCTACACCTGAGACACCAGATACACCTGAGACCCCTGAGAGCGCGATGAGGATGGCGGTTAAGATCGTGGCAACAGAGGAACGGTGCGACATGCCTTCGAGTTTAGTGCGTACCGACTAAGCCTACAATTTGGAATAACGGAAGTAACCCGGCATGCAAGATCTAGCGAAGTTCGTGATGCAACTTTCGATATTTAGGGTAAACCTCACGTTATCTTGCCGCTAATTTTTCTTGAGCAGATCCCTAATCTCGCGGAGCAGAACTACATCTTCTGAATCGGGAGCTGGAGCGGCTTCTGACTCCAAGTGGCGGCGATGTGCAGTGATGCGATTGACCGGAAGAACGATGATGAAGTAGAGGCCAGCGGCCACGATTAAGAAATTGATGATTGCATTGAGAAACGCGGCCCAGTCGAAAGCCACACCATTAATAATAAAGGCACCGCCGTGAATGCCTCCACCACCGAAGACCTGAATGAGCGGTTGAATAAATGATTTAGTTAATTGAGTAACGATCCCGGTAAAGGCAGCACCGACCACCACGGCGATGGCGAGGTCGATGACATTTCCACGGAGAACGAACTCTTTGAAACCTTTTAGCATGATTACTCCTTTAGCGCGGACCGAGAGATAGAAAATAAGTGGTACATCGTGTTCGAGAGCTTCAGCGCTTTTCAACCTCGAGTGATCGGAGCAAATTTGCGACCCACTCGAGCCAGAACAGTGACTGACCTCGGAAATATTAACGCGGAATCTATAAGTTTTCCGTTTAATTGGTGCATTTACCGAGATTGGCAAAATCGCGACATGGCTTGTCAGGCAACCTCATCGATCCGCCTGGCCTCCACTCGGAATTGTTTTCCTTCGGGTGAAATCCACTCGCAGGAGCCATCAGGGTGTGAGAGTAATTTCCAACCCCCATGGGTCTTCATTCGATGGTGGCGCCGACAAAGTAGTCCTAGATTTTCGTGAGATGTTTTGCCACCCTCTTCCCAGGGAATCGCGTGGTCGATGTCGCAGACGCGTGCGGGCTGCCTGCATCCGGGGAATCTGCATCTTCGATCTCGAGCAACAATGAAGTCGACCAGAGCTTGTGGGGGTTCGTAGGTGAGCCGGCCATAATCCAGGAGATTTCCAGAGATCGGGTCGGTAATAAATCGCCGCCATTTAGCGTCACTGGCGAGAGTTCTCGCCACGGATGCAGGGATCTCGCCATAACCTGCCAGAATTCCCGGGTTTTCGTTGAGGCCCAGAAAGGTGGGAAGGTCGAGCGTTAAGT
>CAIUIT010000094.1 GCA_903899375.1 uncultured Actinomycetes bacterium | reverse complement strand
GGGCGGCGACACCATTGATGCAAACGATGCCCAAGCCGTCAAATATATGATCCCTGATCGCAAGGCGGCTCAAGCCGCCAGCATCTATACCTCGTTTTACTATTATGCCTATCTTCCCAACGCGAGTGATCAGGCAACTGTCATCAAGGATGCCAAGGCACAGGCCCAAAAAGTAATCTGGCGAATCGCAGCTCTCGGCGGATATGGCAGGCGTGATTTACCAGTGGCCCTGGATTTAGAGAATAACTGCATCCTTTACTCCAACGGCGGGTGCGCCCGTTATGCCTCGTCGGCAAATGTCACTCTGTGGGCGCAGACATGGCTCGATACAGTTACCGCTGCGACCGGTCGCAAGCCATTTGTTTATAGCTACCCCCAGTTCCTCGAAACTGCGATGTCGCGTTCGGCAGCCCTTCGCCAATATCCGCTCTGGCTCGCCCATTATTCAATCAATCCCGCAATCACCACTGCGCAACCAAATTCTAAAACCGTAGGTTGTTACGCCGATTCCTGGACCAATCAAGATTGCACGACGCAGTGGCAGATCTGGCAGTACACCTCGTGTGGAATCGCCGGTAAATACGGAGTCCCAGGGACTCGGGTAGATCTCAACGTCTTCTTCGGCAATAACAACGCCTTCCTGAAATTAGTCCGTGGGCTCTGGCAACCAGATAACACCCAGATGTTGCCGATCAACGAACCGACAGTAATATCCATCACTGCGCAATCAGCGTTAACAAATAATGATCCGGTGCTCTTCTATGTAAGTGTCGTTCGCCCCGATGCCACACCTGTTGTCACCGGAAGCGTTAAATATGTTCCCGCTTCGACCATGATGAGTCCTGGCATTCAATCTATCACCCGAAATTCATCGGGATCCTGGCTCGTGAAAATTACCAATCTGCCTGCAGGAAATTACGTTGGAACGATTAATTTCACCGATCCCAGTGGCACAGAAGCTGCCGCACAAATCCCTGTGGTATTTACCGTTGACCAAGCCCCTTCCCCGACACCTAGTCCAATAAATTCCGCCCCCGCAAAACCTTCGCCAACCCCCTCTCCAAAGCCAGCTCCAGTTGACAGCTGCGCGGGGCAAATCCGTAATTAAAGTAGGCTTCGTCCTATGTCGAGAATCTTGGTAACTGGTGGAGCCGGATATATAGGATCAACTGCAGTCGCAGTTTTGGTCGAGCGCGGATATGAAGTGGTGGTCTTTGATGATCTCTCCATGGGCCATGCCGATGCGGTGGATCCGAAGGCTGATTTTATCGAAGGTTCGCTCTTAGATCCTGATGCGCTGCGCAGCGCACTCGTTGGCTGCGAAGGCGTCATGCACTTTGCGGGTAAGTCTCTCGTTGGAGAGTCTGTCGAAAAGCCCGATCTTTACCAACATGTAAATGTAGATGGAACTCAGAATCTGCTTGATGCGATGGCGATCCATGGCATCGACCGAATGGTCTTCTCTTCTTCCGCTGCAACCTATGGCCAGCCCGTTGATGATCCCATTACTGAAGAGTCAGCTACTGCTCCCACTAATCCCTATGGTGCATCAAAACTAGCGATCGACAGGATGATCAGCGCAAGTGGAATTAGCGCTATTTCGCTCCGTTATTTCAACGTTGCGGGTGCATACGAATCAACGAATGGCTGGTTGGCCGAACGCCACAACCCAGAGACGCACCTAATCCCGCTGGTTCTACGCGCTACAGAAGCAAACCCGCTCAAAATATTCGGCACTGATTGGGATACCAAAGACGGAACTTGCATCCGCGACTACGTGCATGTTCTTGATTTGATCGAAGCACATATATTGGCGCTCGGTGCTCTTAAGCCCCACGTGCACGAGATCGTAAACCTTGGTAGCGGTGGCGGTTATTCCGTTCGTGAAGTTATTTCGGTAGCTGCAAAGGTTTTAGGGCGAACAGTTCCCGCGGTTGAAAGTCCACGCCGTGCTGGTGATCCAGCAAGCCTGGTCGCATCCATTGTTAAAGCGAAATCTCTGCTCGGATGGCAACCCACCCGAGACCTTGAGATGATGATTAGCGATACGGTTAAATCGCAGGCTCGATAGAGCGAACTTCAACTCCACCGATTGCGTTAAGTACCTCAAGTAAGTCAGTTGGGTCGTTGCCAGGAATGGCGACTGTAATATCGTCGACTCCCTTTCCATCTTCGGTGCGCACCGTTACAAGCGAGCGAATATCTCCGCCGGCGAAGCCGATAGCGGATGCAACCGCACCTAGCGAACCGGGGCGATCTGGAAGAGCGATCTGCAATTTAAATATAGCCACTTTTATACCGTCACAATCGCGTTGCCACTTATAGCAACCTTGTATGTAGGAAGTGGTGCTGGAGCTGGTCCACCGAGCACCGCGCCGCCGTTGGCTACATCAAATGTACTACCGTGGCACGGGCAATCGAGGCTATTTGCCGATGGGTTGTATCCCAGAGTGCAACCTTGGTGGGTGCAAACTGCAGAGTAGGCAAATACTCCAACCTTTGTTCTAAATAGGAAAGCTGGGTTTCCATCGGGTGCGGTGAACTGCATAGTTGATCCAACTGGAAAGGCTGACAAGGCAACGATCTTGTTTCCCGCTGTTGGAACTGGAATCGACTTCTTCAATCCACCAGCAGCGAGCGCTGCGATTACTGCAGTTGTGCCAACACCAATGATGCGCATAACTTCGCGACGGTCGGTCAGGTTAGGAATTGGACTCTTTCGCGCACGCGGGGCCGCCTCTTTGCGAACCAAGAAGAAGAGCGCGATCCACATAACAAGATATGCGGTATCTGATCCAAGGAAGTATGGATGAACGTGCCAGGTCACTGACAACCACAAAGTAATAGATACGCCAGCTCCGGCGATGATGGCAGCTTGGAGCGCGACGCCGCTGAGGACTGCTAAGCCAATGGCAATTTCACCGAGCAGGATCATCCAACCCGCAAGCGCGGCGTGGGAGATCATGTGCTTCAAGATGAAGGAGAGCGGAGAGTTCTTGGCGAAGCCCGTAATCTGGGCACCGATATAGCCTGTCGAAGCCTTATTAAAGAATTGAGCGTCAGATGCCTTCTGCAGGCCTCCGTAGAGCCAGGTGCCGCCCAGCATGAGGCGGAGTACCCGTGTGCCTGTTGATTGTGTGCGCCAAGTGTCAGCGGTAGAAAAGCGAGCCATGGTGTCCTTTCGGTCTGCGCTGAGCATACCGAGACAACCTTAAAAATCTCTGTTGAAGCGGAAGCTCCCTGACTTGGACTCGAACCAAGAACCTGTCGATTAACAGTCGACTGCTCTGCCAATTGAGCTATCAGGGAATATTTGGCACCTAGAGAGGGAATCTTAGCAAGATCCCGCGATTTGGCTAAATCATAGATCCCCTATCGCAAGGTCCTTCTGGGCTCGCCTCTGCGCCTCTTTGGCCACCAGCGCCCCAAAGATCTCGGTATATCGCTCGGCCTCATCGACCGGATTGATCCGTTGCAGGGTCGATTTAATCTCAGCGATATCGCGGCTCAAACCGACCTCGCGCAGCCGGGCAATAATGCTGGCTACATAGCGCTCCGAGACTTCACCATCGGTTCGAATGGGCTCCACGATCAACTCAGTCAGCAGACCACGCAGATTCTCATCTTCAGTTCGGTCGAGAAGTGAAGAGATATTCATATCAGGCAGCGAATCGATCTTGGCGCGCACCGCTGCATAAGGTGGATAAGTAAATGCATTGGCCTCGATATCAACCCACTGGGGAGCCAACTCGTTCGCCTGTAATTTTGCTTTAAGAACTTCGCGCTCCAACATCAATATTGGATCTGCCAGATTGACCGCCATCGCCGGTGCATCAGGAAGCGGTGTGTTGCTCTTCCCCGCCACGCGCTTTACGGCGGCAGAGACGGTATCGACCTCCATGCCGAGCCATCCCGCCACCAGGCGAATATATTCGGGGCGCAAGGAGGCATCGCGAATCTTTCCGACGAGCGGAGCAACTTGATTAAGCGCACTGACGCGACCTTCAGCGGAAGCAACATCGTATTGCTTAATCACGCTGCGCATCGCAAATTCAAAGAGTGGAACTCGTCGTGCGATCAGATCTCGCACTGCAAGATCTCCGCCCGATTGGCGTAGTTCGCAGGGATCCATTCCCGATGGTTCAACTGCAACAAAGGTCTGCGCTACGAACTTCTG
>CAIUIT010000093.1 GCA_903899375.1 uncultured Actinomycetes bacterium | reverse complement strand
TGTTACTGCGCTATCGTCGGACTGACTCCATACATTGCGATCCATATCGACCTATCTCCCTGTTTTATTACTTTGAACGGCTGAAGGCGTTTGCTTTAAATCCAACATTCCAAATCGTTAGCCACATTAACCCCGCTCCTAGTAGATGCGCTGCAACGAGTGCTTCGGGAAGATGAGTGAAGTATTGAATATATCCGATGGCACCTTGGCCGAGACACACTGCCAAGAAGAGGAGAACTTTCTTTCCAATGAAAGATTGGGTCTGCACTGGCTCTGAAACTTTGATAACCAGGTAGAGGGCGATGGTCAGGCAGATCAGCGCTATTACGGAATCAGCATGCATCCATGAGATCTGACGCGGATCGATGTGATATCGCTTTGCTTGAATATCTCCTGCGTGCGGACCGCTCCCGGTCACCAGGGTGCCTAGAGCTATAACGACGACACTGAGCAGCGTGAGGATCTGAATCAACAATTTTGTTGTCGGCAAAACTGTGGTCCGTGCCTTAGCGAAGATCCGCTCCCTGAGGGAGAGGGTCGACGGGATGAGCGCGATCGAGAGCAGAAAGTGAGCCGATACAGAGAATGGGTTCAATTTAGTGAGCACGGTTATTCCACCGAGCACGATTTGAGCCACGATGCCGGCCAATTGGGTGAGGGCAAGCAGACGGATCATCTTCCAATCACTACGACCACGACCCCAGCGGATCGCTCCGATAACAGCGGCGATGATTGCGACAACAAGGAGAAAGGTAAGAAGGCGATTGCCGAACTCGATCCACGAGTGGAGAGTTCCCTGTGCCTGGTGTGGGACTGGTGCGATTGAACCGGAGACGCACTCTGGCCAGGTGGGGCATCCCAGACCGGATCCAGTAAGTCGAACCGCTCCACCTGTGACCAGGAGTCCCACCTGAAGAACCACGAGGGCGGAATAGATCAGGCTGGCTAAATTCACGCTCGTAGCCTATTGCCCTCAGGGGCGATTGACGCTTGGCCAGGGCGCTGGGCGAGCCACGGCCCTTCGAGTGGCGTAAATGAGGGAATTACGCAACACTATTGTTGTGAAAAAGAGCGAGGACAAGACCAGGGATCTGGTTGCGCGCTCTATCCTGGAAAATGGACCCCAAAGTGCAGCTGATTTAGCGGCGAGGCTCCAACTCACTCCTGCCGGCATCCGGCGCCACCTTGATCTTCTGGTCGCAACTGGGTTGTTAGAAGCACGCGATCCGCACCGTGTCACGACATCTTTACGCGGCAGAGGAAGGCCAACAAAGGTCTTTGTAATAACCGATCTTGGCCGCGAAAAGTTTGAGCATTCATATGATGATCTGGCTTTATCGGCACTTCGCTTTATGGCTACCTTTAAAGAACACGATGCAGTCAATGAATTTGCTGCGAGCCGTGCCGCCGATATCGAACGTCGCGTTGGTAAGGCAATTAGTGGTGCCAACTCCAGCGAGAAGAAAGCAGCTGCGCTCGCGCAATTTCTTACCTCAGAAGGCTATGCAGCAGAGAGCAAAGAGACAGCTCCGGGAATTCAACTCTGCCAACATCATTGTCCAATCGCTCATGTCGCCTCGGAATTCCCACAACTATGTGAAGCCGAAACCGAAGCCATTTCGCGCGTACTCGGAACACACGTGCAGCGCCTCGCCACGATCGCTCACGGTGACGGAATCTGCACAACTTTTATTCCAACAAACACAATTACCCAACCCCGCGTTACACAGTCTAAAAAGGGAGCACTCGCATGACTGATACAACCCTCCACCCAGAACTCGATGGAATCGGTACGTATGAATACGGCTGGTCTGATTCAGATGTAGCTGGTGCCAATTCCAGACGTGGTCTCAATGAGGATGTTGTGCGCGACATTTCAGCGAAGAAGTCAGAGCCACAGTGGATGCTGGACCTGCGCCTCAAGGGACTTGCTCTCTTTGAAAAGAAGCCAATGCCTTCATGGGGTTCTGACCTCTCAGGTATCTTCTTCGACACTATTAAATACTTTGTGCGTTCAACCGAAAAGCAAGCCACAAGTTGGGAAGATCTTCCAGAAGATATTCGCAATACCTATGACCGTTTGGGAATTCCTGACGCTGAGCGCAATCGTTTAGTTTCGGGCGTTGCAGCGCAATACGAATCTGAAGTGGTTTATCACTCCATCCGCGAAGATTTAGAGAAGCTAGGCGTGATCTTTGTTGATACCGATACCGCACTGCGCGAGCATGAAGAGCTCTTCCGTGAGTATTTCGGCACCGTAATCCCAGTCGGTGACAATAAGTTTGCAGCTCTCAACACATCGGTCTGGTCTGGCGGCTCATTTATTTATGTTCCAAAGGGCGTCCACGTTGACATTCCACTTCAGGCCTACTTCCGTATCAATACCGAAAATATGGGTCAGTTCGAACGTACGCTGATCATCGCCGACGAAGGTTCATATATTCATTATGTCGAAGGTTGTACCGCACCTATTTATTCATCCGATTCTCTCCACTCGGCAGTTGTTGAGATCATCGTGAAAAAAGGCGCCCGCGTTCGTTACACAACTATTCAAAACTGGTCGAACAATGTCTATAACCTCGTCACCAAGCGCGCCACCTGTGCCGAAGGTGCGACGATGGAGTGGATTGATGGAAATATTGGGTCAAAAGTGACTATGAAATACCCTGCTGTATTTTTGATGGGCGAACATGCTAAGGGTGAAACTCTCTCCATTGCTTTCGCAGGCGAAGGACAGCACCAGGATGCTGGTTCAAAAATGGTTCACGCAGCTCCTTACACTTCTTCAACAATCATCTCGAAATCTGTTGCACGCGGGGGAGGGCGAACCTCATACCGCGGACTCGTTCAAATCTTGCCTGGTGCACATCACTCTAAGTCGACCGTTAAGTGTGATGCGCTATTAATCGACACTATCTCCCGCTCGGATACATACCCTTATGTAGATATCCGTGAAGATGACGTTTCGATGGGGCATGAAGCCACCGTCTCAAAGATCAGCGACGATCAACTTTTCTATCTTATGTCACGAGGACTGTCGGAAGATGAAGCGATGGCGATGATCGTGCGCGGCTTCATTGAGCCGATCGCTCGTGAATTGCCGATGGAATATGCCCTTGAGCTTAATCGCCTTATCGAACTTCAAATGGAAGGCGCTGTTGGCTAATGTCACTTGCAACAAGTACAAATTATATGGTTCCAACGGGTCGCGAAGAGCCTTGGCGCTTTACACCCTTGAACCGCTTAGCAGGACTCCACGAGACTTCTGTTGAACTGCATGATCGAATCTCGCTAGAACCTGCAGATATTCCTGCAGGAGTGGTGATTACAGTGGAAGATGCCGTGGCGCTTCCGCCGATCTCCACGAACGATGATCACATTATCCGTCGAGTCCGCGATGGCGTATCAAAGGTGCTTCTTGTCACAATTGAGAAGGATGCAGAGATCGCTCTCCCTATCTTTCTCATTCGCTCAATGTTGGATATGACTCCTGAGATATCTCGAGTGCAGGTGAACGCCGGTACAAATAGTCACGCCACTCTCGTGATAGAAAATAGCGGTGAAGGCGTATTGGCAGAGGAAATTGAGTTCAATCTCGCTCCCGGAGCAAATCTCCGTTTTGTGACTCTGCAGGAGTGGTCCGCACGCGCAGTTCATGTTGCTAGGCATCACGCCATTATCGGTAAAGATGCCACATTCACCTCCTACGTTGTAAGTATTGGTGGCTCCGTCGTTCGCATCTCTCCGACTGTTGAATACACCGGGCCTGGATCAAATGCCGAGCTCTTCGGCCTTTACTTTGCAACAGATGGTCAACATCTCGAGCATCGCGTACACGTTGAACATAGCGTGCCAGGAGCGAGATCCCGCGTTAACTACAAGGGCGCCCTCAACGGAAATTCTGCACATACGGTCTGGATCGGCGATGTTTTCATCAAGGCAGCGGCGCAAGGGACTGACACATACGAGCTCAACCGCAATCTCTTGCTTTCACACGGCGCGCGCGCTGACTCTGTTCCAAATCTAGAGATTGAGACTGGCGACATTGTCGGAGCGGGCCATGCCAGCACCACAGGGCGTTTTGATGATGAGCAACTCTTCTATTTGATGTCCCGCGGAATCCCCTCCGAACAGGCAAGACGCCTAGTTATTCGCGGATTCTTCTCAGATATCGTTTCGAAGCTGAAGCTAGAAGGGATTGAAGAGCGGATTATGAACCGCATTGATAGCGAGCTATCGGTGGTCAAGATATGACGCAAATTAATTTCGATTCACTCACAGCGGGAAAACCGATTCAAGTGGATGTAGATGGAAAGCAAGTATGCGTTGCACGCGTTGGCGATGAAGTCTTTGCAGTCTCAAATATCTGCACGCATTCCCATGCAGAGTTATCTGATGGGGATGTAAAGGGTTTTGTTATCGAGTGCTGGTTGCACGGAGCTGACTTTGATCTTAGAACTGGCGCTGCGGTAACTCTGCCAGCAACAGAAGCGCTAGAAACCTTTCAGGTAGATCGCTCAGGAAATGTATTAACTATTAGCCCCAAGACGAAGGAGATGTAAATGAGCACATTAGAGATTAAGGGACTGCACGTCTCGGTTATCACAGAAGAGGGTGCGAAAGAGATTCTTCGTGGGGTGGACCTCACCATCAACTCTGGTGAAACTCACGCAATCATGGGGCCCAATGGTTCCGGAAAATCTACGCTTGCCTATTCGATCGCGGGACATCCGAAGTACACCATCACATCAGGATCTGTGACCCTTGACGGAGTCGATGTTCTTGAAATGACAGTCGATGAGCGGGCCAAGGCCGGTCTCTTCCTCGCTATGCAGTATCCCGTTGAAGTTCCCGGAGTATCTGTCTCCAATTTTTTGCGTACCGCTGTAACTGCTATTCGCGGAGAAGCTCCTAAGGTACGAACCTGGGTAGGCGAAGTGAAAGAGGCGATGTCTGCTCTCTCCATGGATCCAGCTTTCTCCGAGCGCAACGTTAATGAGGGCTTCTCTGGCGGCGAGAAGAAGCGTCATGAAATCCTGCAGATGGAACTTTTGAAGCCAAAGATTGCCATCTTGGACGAGACCGACTCTGGACTAGATGTTGATGCACTACGTATTGTTTCGGAAGGCGTTAATCGGGTCAAAGAGAATCAAGATCTCGGCATCATGCTCATTACCCATTACACCCGCATCTTGCGATACATCAAGCCAGATTTCGTTCACGTATTCGCCGGTGGACGCATCGTCGAAGAGGGCGGGCCAGAATTGGCAACCAAGTTAGAAGAGAACGGTTATGCGGAGTACGCCACCGCCTAATTATGAAGTCAACTCTCGATGTAGTCGCGATCAAAAGTGATTTCCCGATCTTCGATGTGCCGATGCGCGGGGGGAAGCGGCTGGTCTTTTTAGATAGTGGCGCTACGAGTCAAAAGCCGATCCAAGTCATGGATGCTGAACGCAATTTCTACAGCACCCAGAATGCGGCCGTGCATCGCGGCAGCTATTACTTGGCCGAGATAGCGAGCGAGGCCTATGAAGGCGCGCGCGAAAGCGTCGCAAAATTCTTACAGGTTAAGAGTGAAGAGATCATCTTCACCAAGAGCGCCACTGAAAGTCTTAATTTGCTTGCTGTCTCTTTTGAGCGCAGTAGCGGTCGACTGGGAATCAAAGCGGGCGATGAGATTGTGGTGTCAGAACTAGAACACCATGCGAATCTCTTGCCATGGCAACAACTCGCAAAACGCACCGGAGCTGTCCTCAAATGGTTTGAAATGAACGCTGATGGTTCACTGGACCTTTCGCGCATTGATGAGGTCATCACTTCAAAGTGCAAAGTCGTCGCCGTAACCCACCAATCGAATGTGCTGGGATCCGCGCCTGACATCGCGCCAATAATTGCTGCCGCACATGTAGTGGGCGCCATTTTTGTGCTCGATGGTTGTCAATCAGTTCCGCACCAACCCGTCGACATCAAAGGGCTGGATATCGATTTTCTGACTTTCTCGGGCCACAAGGCCTTAGGCCCAACTGGTATCGGTGTGCTCTGGGGTCGCTCTGAATTATTAGAACAGATGGAACCCTTTCTCTATGGTGGCTCGATGATCGAGACCGTGACGATGACCAACGCAACCTGGGCTCCTTCACCAAAGCGATTTGAAGCTGGCGTTCCCAATATGGCACAGGCCGTGGGACTAGCAGCAGCTCTCGACTATTTATCAGCGGTGGGGCTTTCGAATATTCATTCCTGGGAGATGCAACTCACCGAATATGCACTTAAAGGTTTGCAGGAGATTGATGGAGTTTCGGTCGTTGGACCGCAAGGACTAGCAAACCGCGGGGGAGTCATATCCTTTGTGATTGATAAGTTACACCCTCACGATGTTGGCCAGGTAATGGACCAATATGGTGTTGCCGTACGGACCGGCCATCACTGCGCTTGGCCTCTGATTCGCAAGTTGGGCCTCACTGGCACGACCCGTGCATCTTTCTACCTCTATAACGATTTAGCAGATGTCGACGTACTTCTCGAATCTGTTCTCGGCGCTCGAGATTATTTTAGGAAGCGCTAATGGAGCTCGACTCGCTCTACCAAGAGGTGATTCTGGATCACTACAAGAAGCCTCATCACAAGGGTTTGCCAACGGGCGAGATCCAAGTCCACCATGTGAATCCCAATTGTGGAGATGAAATTACGCTGAGCCTGGCCATACGAGATGGGAAGGTAGAAGATCTTGTTTGGGATGGAGTTGGTTGTTCAATTTCACAGGCGAGCGCTTCGATTATGAGCGAACTGGTAAGTGGCAAATCTGTCGCGGATGCGCAGATTGCGCTCCAAGAATTTACCGAAATGATGCAGAGCAAGGGCAAATATCAGGGCAAGGAAGAGATACTTGAAGATGCGGTTGCGCTTGCTGGTGTCTCGAAATTTCCAGCACGAGTAAAGTGCGCTCTGTTGGGGTGGATGGCGTTTAAAGATGCGGCAATTCAGAATGGAGCAGAACTATGAGTCAACAGGAAGCAACTCTCGATGAAGTTACCGAGGCGCTTAAAGATGTTATCGATCCCGAGCTAGGGATCAACGTGGTCGACTTAGGATTGGTCTACGACATGAGCATCGAAGAGGGAAATGTGGCAGTGCTGCAAATGACCCTCACTTCAGCGGCCTGCCCACTCCAGGATGTGATTGAAGATCAGGCTCGCCAAGTGCTAGCGGATATTACTTCTGATGTCATAATTAACTGGGTATGGATGCCACCTTGGGGTCCAAATAAGATTACCGATGATGGCCGCGAGCAACTGCGTGCTATCGGTTTCACCGTCTAACTTTTATTAGGGATATTTGATGTCAATGGGTGGCGGTGGTGGTGGAGGCGCGCACTCTGCGATGCGCTCGATGACGCGCGACCCAGCGGTTAAAGATATTAAATTGAAGCCCGGCACTGTGCTGCGAATATGGGAATTTGCGAAACCTTTTAAGCTTTATCTTCTCTTTTTTCTGCTTACGGTAATAGCCGATTCTTTTCTAACGGTAGCGACCCCACTCTTGCTTAAGAATTTAATTGATAAAGGCGTTATACCCAAAAATGGGAGAGTGGTTACCGATCTTGCTCTGATCGTCGGCGTTATTGCGGTTGTAGATACGGGCGTCAACTTGATCTCGCGTTGGTTCTCTTCGCGTATTGGCGAAGGTCTGATCTATGAGATGCGCACGCAGGTTTTCACACATATACAAAAACAGTCCATAGCCTTTTTTACCCGTACGCAGACGGGTGCGCTGATCTCGCGAATTAACTCCGATGTCATGGGCGCTCAAAATGCTTTTACCACCACACTCTCGGGAATTTTGAGCAATATTTTGACGCTCACTCTCGTCGCTGCCGCGATGATCACCCTCTCCTGGCAGATTACGGTCGCCTCTTTATTGCTGCTTCCCCTCTTTCTGATCCCTACCAAGTGGGTCGGAAAGAAGATCCAGCGATTGACCCTCGCCTCCTTCAATTTGAATGCGGAGATGGCTTCGACCATGACCGAGCGATTTAACGTCTCGGGGGCGCTCTTGGTCACTCTCTACGGTGAGCCAAAGAAAGAGCACGAGACATTTCGCCTCAAAGCACGGCGCGTGGCTGATATCGGAATTCAAACTGCCATGCTCAATCGCATCTTCTTCATGACCATAACGACAATTGCTGCGATTGCTACGGCACTCGCCTACGGCATAGGTGGACACCTCGCGATTTCCGGTGCAATAACTGTCGGCTCAATGCTTGCAATCACTACCTTGCTTGCACGTTTATATGGACCACTGACATCGCTCTCCAATGTCCGCGTTGATGTGATGACCTCCCTCGTCTCTTTCGAGCGTGTCTTTGAAGTTCTCGATCTACAGCCGATGGTGCAAGATCAAGAGGGTGCAGCGCCGATTAAGTCTGCTCGCCCGGCAATTGAATTTGATCACGTGCAGTTCGCCTATCCCAAGGCAAGCGAAATTTCACTCGCCTCATTGGAGCTAGCAGCGAAGAAGGAGATGGTCGATTCCG
>CAIUIT010000092.1 GCA_903899375.1 uncultured Actinomycetes bacterium | reverse complement strand
GAGCGGCTCAGAACAAGGAAAAGAGCCCCACAATGAATTTCTTGGGAGGCTCTTTTCTTGGCGGAGACGAAGAGATTTGAACTCTTGAAGGGTTTAACCCCTTACCTCGTTAGCAGTGAGGCGCACTCGACCGGGCTATGCGACGTCTCCAAGTGGTGAGCGGAGTTTACAGGCATTTCTCTTCCCGTAAACCCGCCTTTATTAAGCGCTAATTTCCTCTGATTTATCATGTGTAGCGATCAAGCGATAGCCAACGCCGCGAACAGCCGAAATAACTTTTGGCCCACCGGCGCTCTTGATCTTCAAACGCAGGCGTGAAGCGTGGGTATCCAAGAAATGATCGTTGGAAAAATCTGCCGCCCCTCCGATTGCCGAGATAACCTCTTCCCGGGTGAAGACTTTACGGGGATGTTCCATTAGCAATTTAAGAAAATCAAATTCCGTTCGAGTAACCGCAACTTGACCCTCATCGAAGTGCACTTGTCTCGTCTCCAGATTCAAGGTCAATCCACCAGCAGTAAGCATCCCAATGCGTTGAGTTTTCTCGCTCCTTGAATGTCTGATCTGGGTTGAGACTCGGAGTGCCAAGATTCTTGGACTGACTGGCTTGGCAATGAAATCATCAGCTCCAGCTGCAAGACACATCGCCTCATCTAGCTCTTCACCGCGATCGGTGAGCATGATGATCGGAACCGAGGAGTTCCTTCTGATTTCACGGCAGACTTCAAAACCATCTGGGTAGCCCATACTTAGATCCAAAATTACTACCGTCGGGTTGTTGCTTTGAAACTTAATCAGGGCTTCGGTGCCATCAACAGCCTCTTCAACATGATAACCCTCTACTTCGAGGGCGGTACGCACGAAAGTTCGTACATCCTTATTATCATCAACAACCAAAATCAACTCACTAGACATTTGACTCTCCCGTTTCCTTTATTGGTAGCACTGCCTTCATTCGCAGAACAAGTTGATCCCGCAGCCTAAGCGTCTCTGGGTCGGCAACCTTTTCAACATCTTCGAGACTGCGCGATAGAGAAAGAAGTTCTCCTCCAATATCGGCAAAATCATAAAATCCAAGCGCTCCGCCAAATTCGTGCAACTTGGCCTTCAGCAGGGATTGGTCATCTATCTGAATCGCCTCAAGAGCTTCAGCCAGCAAACCCAACTTTCGATTAATAATTAGAGTTTCAACTGGGGAGAGATACTCCGGAAAATCGATCGTAAATATGGTGCCTTTGCCAAGGTTGGATTCGATTCTCAAATGAGCCCCGTGCAATTCAATGACCTTGGCAACAATTGCCAGCCCCAAGCCTGTTCCAGGGAGATGTTCGGAGACCGCGTTGGAAGCGCGATAAAAGCGCTCAGAAAGGTGGGAAATCTCTGATTGCGGGATACCGATGCCTTGATCGCGGATGGATACCGAGATCATATTTCGCGCATCCTCGCGTATCAATCTCGTCAGACCAATCTCTATCTCCTTTGCGGTAAAGCTGAATTTAACTGCGTTGGCAATCAAATTGATGAATGCCTGCGAAATTAAGCCTGAATCCCCTGCGACTATGAATGAATCGTCTGGGTTGTACTTTAACTTTACTGAAATATCCTTCTTCTCTATTTCCGTCTGCAATATAAAAATAGCATCTTCAGTGATTTCTAGGAGATCAATTGGTTTGAAGGAATCTCGCTTATTGGGTGAATCTAGTTGCGAAAGTGTCAATAAACTTTGAACTAACGAGAGCAAAATGGTTGCGCTTCTATCGAGTATCTGGAAAATTTCAATGAGTTGGGGATTAGAATCAACTTGCATGTTAGCTGATAAAAAATCAACATAACCGATGATGCTGGTAAGCGGTGTTCGCAATTCGTGACTTATATTTGAGATAAATTCATTCTTGGAAGCGTTCAATGATTCAAGTTCAATAACTACTGCGTTGGTTGCCGCCAACTCCGCCGCTAATAATTCCAGGCGCCGGCCCTCTGCTAAAACCAAATCCCTACTCAATCTATATTGCGAAATTGAGGTGCGCCCTATCCAGACAAACCAGCCGCCAGATATCGTCATGAAGAAAATCAGGAGTAGCAGTGTAATGAAGTCGCCATTACGAGAAGCCCTCGCGCTTAGAGTTAACTGACTATCGACGGCGAGTTGATATTCAGAAACCAAGAGTCGGGCTTGGGATATAAGGCCCTCGATCTCTGGGTTAAGCAGCTGAGCCAATTGAGCATGCTCTTTCGCTGTGAGAATTCCAGGTGAACTGCCATCAACTATCGAGTCGGTTTTAAAAAGTGACTGCAAATATCCGCTCGGAGCCGATTGCCCAACCGATTTACCATCCGTGTTAACTACAGCTAAGCGTTGTGCCAAGAGAGCTCTTGCTATCTGAACTTCACGCCGCGGAATTTGCTGATCTAGCCATTGAGCCAGCCGAACTGTATAAACCAAAGTTTCGCGTTGCGTAAAAATGATTGAAGAGGCTGGTGCTGTGGCCGAAGTTAGGCTCTTGGATTCTGCAATTGATGATTTATTAGTAACTATGATAGAAAAACTCAGAGCGAGAAAAGATAGCAAGGCGATAAAGGCTAAAACTTTTTGACCGCCTGAGACCCGAAATCTCATTACATTGCGATCGAGAGCATGCCTCCTCTCCATTTACTTAACCGTTATTACATTCAAGGACCAATTCCAGGAGGGGAGGTTCTTACTGAGCGTGGACTTATCAGGGAAGATAATTCGAATAGGTCCACCTTGATCGTACGGGATAGGTCCACCAAAGCGAGCAATAGCCAACTGCGCCTGCGAATCAGTAAAATTCTTAGCTGTGTTTGTGTATATGTAATCATTAAGAGCGTCTGTTAATACCTTGGCAGTTGATGGGATATTTGCACTTTTAAATATCTTCGCTAATGACACTACGGTAAATGTTTGGCGAACCTTCACAAATGGTTCGAAGATCGATATTTGAGTTGTGCCTAACTTCCGTAGAGATGTGAGGGAAAATTTCACGACCTTTGAGTGGTTAGTAACTGTCAAGATGACATCATTCGGACCCGGTGGATCGATGGGGACGCTAGCCCCATAAGGATTCTTCGTGGGTGTTGGTTTAGGTGAAACGCCTTCTGCCCCGTTAATCCCAGTAAGTAGAAGGAGCGTTGCAAGAGATGCAACACAGATGCGTTTAGTATCCAGTTTCATCTTCCTACTGCTCCTTGGCTTAATTGAGCGTTCACTTTGTGTTTCAAAGCTTCTGCGCGAAAGGGTTTAACAATATAAGAGGTTGCACCTAGCGCTAAAGCTTGTTCCACATCTGCATCCATAGATTTTGCGGTGATCATTACAATCGGAATTGAACTCAAATGAGCGTCAGGCAGCGATCTCACTATTTTCAAAACTTCAAAACCAGACATGCGAGGCATCATAATGTCGAGCAATAGCAGATCTGGATTGAAATTTCCGATTTCTTCAAGAAGCGCAGATCCAGAATCTACAACCATTACTTCATAACTCTCGGTAGTAAGTATTAATGAGATTAAATTGCGAATATCAGCATTGTCATCGACGACCAAAATGCGCTTTGGAACCGCGGAGGAGGTTTGCGATTCTTCTTTCATCCTTAAATTATAGGTATTTCACGGCAACTTCTAGAGGATTGCTATGTCTTATTGAAAAATAGACACGTTATACAGTGGGTACCCCCACAGGCTATAGTTTCGTGATACAGCCGAGGGTTAATGCGGCGTTGAACCGTCACATTTAGAAACAGAGGCAGATTGCGATGGGTAGAATCAAAATATTATGAAACTTCCTTTCTCCGCTCGGACACTTGCCCTCATTTCTGGCGTCGTTGTAATCTCGCTCGTACTTGGAGGTGCAGCGTCCTATCTTCTCTTTCAGAAAACCGCCCCGATCATCAAATTTCCAGCAATAGTCAAACACGCCGATCTACCCTTTCATCCGATGGAAAGCTTCGCCGCTTCTCAACAGGTGACTCTCCCCGCCGATAACTCTCCTTTCTCGAACTCCACCTGTCCCGCGCTATCTCCTACTTGGGTGGCCGATGAAAATAAAAAGCCCGGCGTAAAGATGACCCAGGCAGGCTGGAAAGCCCTCGATCTCTCGGCGGCAGAAGGGAGTGCGCTCTGGCTCGACCAGACGGGCGTCTCCTGTGGAGCACAGGTAAAAATTCATGCGGCGCTCTACTCATCCAATAACACGCCCCTTAATAACACCCCAAGAACCTTCGCCGCCTGGCGGATTGGTTACTACAACGGAGCTGGGGCGCGCGAAGTTTGGCGTTCTGCCCCCATTCAGTTGAAGAAAGGTGAAGCAACTACAGCACGGGAAGCGACCCGTTATAACGAAGCTAATTGGAAAGTTGCATCTACCTTCACAGTGGGAAGTAACTGGACTCCTGGCTTCTATTTAATTGTCTCTTTCTCTGCTTTTGGCCAGATTGAAAACGCAGCGCCGCTAGTGATCCGTAGCCCAGTGGGTTCCTCAAAATTATTAATGATGCAATCCTTCATTACCTGGCAGATGTACAACAGTTTTGGCGGACGTTCTGCCTACCTTGGACCTGGACTCGATGGGATCTCTGATGCGGATGAACGCAGTCGCGTCGTCTCCTTTGACCGCCCAATATTGGGTAGTGGCTCGTATTCGATTCAGCGCGATGCGATTCCATTTATTCAATTTGCGGAAAAACAAGGACTAAACATTGATGAAGAGACCGATCTCGATATTAATAATTGGCCTTCGATCATAAATAAATACTCTGGGATAATTGTGGGTGGGCATGCCGAATACTTTACAAACCGTATGTTCAATACCTTTATCGCCGGCCGCAATTCAGGGACAAATATTGCAATCTTCGGTGGCAACACTGCTTATTGGCAGACCCGATTGGAGCCATCGAAATATGGCGCTGACCGACATGCCGTGATGTACCGCTATGCAACAGAAGATCCCAATACCAACCTCAGCCAAGT
>CAIUIT010000091.1 GCA_903899375.1 uncultured Actinomycetes bacterium | reverse complement strand
GAACCAAGGTTTCGACATCTAAGCGCAGGTATCTTTCGGCCATCTGAATCTTGTCGGTAATTCCCCCGACCATAGTGCGACGCAGCGCGGTTAATTCGCGCGCAAACTCTTTCAACCTGGCAAGTCCCTCTTGAGAGAAATCGCTCGCTGGTGCTTGATCAATTAACTCAAGTGCCTCAATGATTGAGCCGATTGCGAAGTCATTGGCATCTAAGTTCTCTTCCAGTCCATACTCAAGGATTGTCTCCAGGCGCTTGCTATGTTGATTATTAGAGCGCCGCGCAATCTCCTTGGAGTGCTTTCCGAGGGCATGCAAATCTTTCGCGCCGAGGGCTAAGCGCGGACCAACCAGCAAACGTGAAAGCGCGGTGCCGGCATCGGGATATGTCATCAAACGCAAGAGGGCAATGATGTCAGCGATCTCTGGGACATGGATCAGGCCACCGACGCCTAATACTTCAGTTGGAATATCGTGATCGCGCAGAGCCATCTCGATCAAGGGAATATAGGACTTCACACGAACCAAGACGGCAAAACTGGAGCGCTCTTCGGCTGGTTGATCTAGGCGTTTAGAATCTTTCCAGAGCTTTGCAAAGTAATCTGCAATAGCTGCGGCTTCATCTTCTGGTGTTATATAGAGACCACAGGAGAGATTGCCCGCACCGGCGCCTGGCCGCGCACGCAGGGTCTTCACGCCAAATGGCAACGTCGCTTTGGCGGCAATCTGGTCGATTATCAAGTTAGAGAAGTCAAGGATCTTTTGATCGTTGCGCCAGGTCGTAAGAAGATCAAATTGTTTGCAATTTCCGCCAAATGCACTTGCGAATGCTCCAAGTGTTTCAGCGCTAGCTCCGCGCCACCCATAAATTGCCTGGTTGGGATCCCCCACCGCAGTGACCGCATGTCCGCCGCCAAAGAGTGATGACAGGAATCGCACCTGTGAATATGAAGTATCTTGGTATTCATCGAGGAGAACTATCTTGTAACGGGCGCGCTCTATCTCTGATATCTCTGGAATAGTCTCAACTAACTTAGCCGCGTAGGACATCTGATCATTGAATGTAAGTTGGCCAGTCAGCAAGCGATGTTCATCTAGTTTTTCTACCATAGGCAAGATCGCAAGGTGTTCGCTTGCAGTTTCGAGAGCATCTCGGACTTCCTCGTTGGAACCATCGGTGACCGCCTGCATCTGTGCGCCAAAATCTTCGAGAAAGCCTCTGATCTCTCCCACTGAACTGTTGTGTTCGCCTAATTCGCCAGAGAGCGTCATGACAGCGTCCACGATGTAATCGGGCTTGTGAAAAATCTGCGGAGTTACCTCGGTAAAGCTATTAACAATCTTGTGAGTTAACTGCCAGGCTGCTGCCTCGCCCAGTGGCTCGCCATCAGTATCGATTCCCATCCTTATTCCATGTTCGGCCAAAGTCCGCCCGGCATAGGAGTGGTAGGTCGAGACATCGACAGCGATATCCCCGTTGCCTGGAATCAGACCTGCGCTGCGCAGTTGGCGCAGGCGCTTACGAATTCGGGTCGAAAGTTCGCCCGCTGCTTTTCGCGTGAAGGTCAGACCAAGAATTTGATCGGTAGTTACAACGCCATTTGCAACCAACCAGAGCACGCGCTGTGTCATGGTTTCGGTCTTACCCGAACCCGCGCCCGCGATAATAACGGTTGGTCCAAAGTGGCGAGATTCAATGATTGCACTCTGTTCGGGCGTGGGATTAATCAACTTTCCGCCAGCGCCGGCCAGCGCCAGCGCTATCCGCGAAGCCGTTACCTCGTTATCTATTTCTATAACCCCATTGACGATTCTGGCCGGCATTAGTCGATCACGCTCCGTCCTTCGGCTTGCAAAGGACATAGGGCCTTGATGGCACACATACGACACTGCTTATTGATGACCGCATTGAAAGTAGCTGCCGCCATGCCTTCTGCTGCTGCTTCCACTTCGACAATCACGGTAGGCGCATCGATGCTGGGTTGATCAATCGTGGCGATCTTTTTCGTCTCTTTCTTAAGAAAGAGCAGACCGGCACCACCGCTTGTAGCGCCCTCTGGTAGATCAGAAAATCCGCCCGCAACTACCCCTAATTGGTAAGCCTCTAATTGTTTGTGTTTAGCGGCTTCGGCGGCGGTGACAGATGCTCCAGTTTTGAGGTCAACAACGAAGTACTCACCATTAATGGGATCTCGTTCGAGTCGATCGACGCTACCCCTAACGATGGCCCGACCAAATTTCACTTCAAAGTTCTTCTCTACGAATACGAGTTCGCGCGGATTTGCGTGATGCCATTCAAAGAAACGTTTGAGCATCCGGGTCGCATCTTGCAACTGCTGGGTTTTAAACCAACCCACATTTTGATCAACTACTGGCCAGGCCTCGGTGAGTTGCGCAACGCCCTGTTCTAAAGTGAGTTCTGGGTTTTCGAGAAGTTGCGATGCAATGAAGTGAATTGCTACACCCAAAAGCTGGGCCGTGGAGTCGCTATCTTGTGCGCCGGATCTTTCGAGGAACCACTTGAGCCCGCAATCATCAAAGGATGCGAGAGAGCTAGGCGATACATAAATATCTTCATCGGGACTAGCAACTGGTGCATCAGAACTTAGTTCTCGGGTACCCAGCCACTGCAATGGATCAGCGCTCTTGATTCCAGATTCGCCAAGTGTCTTGAGCAAACTAGCAGCGAAGTTCGAACCAGTTAAAGCGTCGCGGCGCAAGGTGGCAACGAGCGCTTGGCTGGTGATCTGACGCGGTGGTGCGCTAGTAAATCCATCTGCGGACTTGCCATGCACAGCTTCAAAGAGTTCATCGAAGTAGCGCGAGGGTTGGGAATCTTCTTCGGCGAAGGCGGTGATCAACAGTTTGCTCTTGGCACGAGAGAGTGCGACATAAAGCAACCGTCGCTCATCCTCGAGTAAGCCAGTGGCGGCGGAAGCAGAGATCTCGGCGCGTGAAGTAAGACTGCTGCGGTCGGCTTCGACCAGGCGATCGCTACCCAATAAAGATCCGCGCACTTTAAGGTTCGGCCAGATTCCTTCTTGCAACCCTGTTACAGCTACAAATTCCCATTCCAGGCCCTTTGCGGCATGCACGGTTTCGATTGTGACAACTTCTTCGCGCTGCGCGCTGCTTGTGATCGAGTCGCTGAGGATGCGTTCGTTCATCAACTGTGAAATAAAGAGGCTTGGTGCGGCTCCCACATTACGCTCACTGAAGCGACGGGCAGCTTCAAAGAGTTGGATAACAGCATCAAGGTCGCGATCAGCCTGTGCTCCGCGTGAACCACCCGCGAGTGCACGTTGGCGCCAGGTATAGGTGATCTTGCTGCCTTCGTAATCAACGGCGGAATCCCAGATCGCCCAGAGCAGATCGGTGATCTCTTTTGAAGTTCGAACCGCTTTACGACCGACTTTGATCAAATCGTTGATGCGTTTGAGCGGCGCAATATTTTCCCAAGGCAGCTCTGCAACGGGCTCGGTCAGAGCATCGATCATCATCTCGGTGCTGCTGCGATGATCGGTACGTACCGCGGCGAAGGCGAGTCGAATCTGACGCAGCTGTAGCGCATCTGCTCCACCGAATTCGGAGAGCAAGATCTCTTCGAGTACCGGCCAATCGGCGGCGGTGAGCGGGGCGGATTTAAGGATGATGCCGGCAATTAAAAGGATCGGCTTGATTGCCGGATTTTCAGCGAGAGCCAGCGCGGCAGAATCGATGGAGACCGGAATACCATTTTGTGCGAAGGCGCGTTGTAGCGCGCTTACCTCCGAGCCCGGGCTGCGAACAATGACCGCCATCTGCGACCACGGCAGACCATCGCGCAG
>CAIUIT010000090.1 GCA_903899375.1 uncultured Actinomycetes bacterium | reverse complement strand
GGGCAACCTTTCGAGGGTTCAAATCCCTCATTCTCCGCCAATCATTTCGGGGGTTTAACCCTAAAATAATCATCTGCACCTGATGCATTTATTGGGCCATGACTCAAGAAGAAGGTAATCGTGCCAAAAGCTTGGATAGATGACGCTCCGCAGCCCAAGGTTCTCAAGGAGCACGCCCACCTGAAAGACCCGCTTTCTTACAAACTCAAGAAGGCCGTTTTAGGAAAGCCACTCAATAGGCACTCGCTTTCACATCAACGTTTGAGCAAAACATTCGCGCTAGGAATTCTGGCTTCCGATTGCATCTCGTCATCTGCATACGGTTCTGAGCAGATTCTTTTAGCCTTACTCCCAGCTTTTGGCATAGCTGCATTTAGCATCTTGATGCCGATGACAGTGGTCGTACTCATCGTGCTTGTCATTGTTACCTTCTCATATCGCGAAGTCGTACAGGTCTACACGCGATCCGGTGGGGCATACGTGGTGTCACGAGATAATTTAGGACCACTCTTCTCTCAAATTGCTGCCGTTGCCTTGATGCTCGATTACACCGTGACCGTCGCGATTCAATCATCCGCGGGCATTGATGCAATCCTGTCGACGTTCACCGCCTTGCAACCTTACAAAGTGATTATGACCTTGGTTGTGATTGGAATTTTGACTTTTGGAAATCTTCGCGGAGTTAAAGAGGCCGGAGCCGCCTTCGCTCTGCCAACGTATTTCTTCGTAATTTCACTCACGGTTATGTTCATAACAGGTATCTACCGCATCATGCGCGGCACCCTGCCAAAATATGATCCATCGACCTTGCACGGTGCCGTAGCCATCGGACATGCTCAAGGTCTTTTAAGTTTTGCTGCAATCTTTATCTTGCTCCGCGCATTTGCAAACGGCGGATCCTCACTAACTGGCCTTGAAGCAATCTCTGACGGTGTTTCACTCTTCCGCACTCCAGAAGGTGTGAACGCACGCAAGACCTTGGTTGCTATGTCAGTGATTCTAGGCTCGATGGTCTTTGGTGTTTCTTACTTTGCGCATAGAACATTTTCCACGCCGTATACATCTGGTTCACCTACCGTGATTTCACAAGTCGTAAAAGCAACCATGGGATCGGCGACTTTTGGCACCGTCTGGTTCTATGTTGTGCAGGCAGCAACCATGTTGATCCTGATTACTGGTGCAAATACTGCATTCTCTGGCTTCCCTTATCTTGTTAACTTTGTTGCCAATGATGGATTCCTGCCCCGTCAATTGAGTAAGCGCGGACACCGCCTAGCATTTTCAAATGGAATTATTGTCTTGGCAGCTGGTGCAACAACGCTGGTGCTGGTAACCGGCGGCTCAGTTAATCGCCTGGTCGCGTTTTATGCGTTGGGAGTATTTACCGGATTTTCTCTCGTCGGCTTTGGGATGGCATCGAAAGCACGCAGAGAACGAACAAAGGGCTGGGCATATAGAAACATTGTTAACTTACTTTCTGGAATTGTCTCTGCGTGCATCATCGTAATTTTCGCAGTGGTTAAATTTACCGAAGGTGCCTGGGTCGTCTTAGCGATTACACCAATATTGGTTTATGCGCTCAATCGCCTCAACCGCAGATATCGCTTGGAACAAACGGCACTTAAAGTTGATGCTATTAATACTCGTGCGGTAACTATTGCTCGCCACGAGGTAACAGTTCTCGTGGACATTGTGGATCTAGCAACAATTGGAGCGGTCCGCTATGCGCGCAGTGTAAACCCACGCAGCGTTTCAGCTGTGCACTTCGTGCTCGATGATCAACATGCAGAAGAAATAAAGAAAGCGTGGATGCTCAATCCCGCTCTTGCAGATGTAGCAATTGAATTTATTGACTGCCCAGATCGCAGACTTCCTAATGCCGCGCTTGATTACGCGATTAGGGCAACGACATCACCCGATGTAGAACTCACACTTCTACTTCCTCGCCGTTCGTATTCCAGCTTTGTTGGGCGCCTTATGCATGATCGCACCGCTGAAGCAATTGCCGATCCTATATCGCAGTTACCACGCGTTGTTGCGACGATTATTCCATTTGACGTCGAGCGAATCATTACCGGTGGGCAAATAACCGTTCATGAAGAGCATGGAACTGATCTCACAGAAGAGATCCCTGCCAAATCTCAAACTCGTCGTTTAGATGATGAACCAATAACACTCGAAGAGACCAGCCATTACGCTGAAAATATCCACCCCATCGCTGCCGCACAATGGCGCCATCGGGCCCATGTCACTGGACATGTAACTAACATCCGAAATGCTCCTGCAAATTCAACACCTCATGTCGATATCGAGATTTGGGATGAAACGGGCGGAATCACCTTGCAATTTATCGGACGACGCGAGATCACAGGGCTCGAAGTCGGCTCCATATTGTGCGCTGAAGGTATGGTCGGCGAAACTGATGGCAACCTTGTAATTCTCAACCCATCGTACGAAATCATTATTAATCACCAGTAGCTGAAACTTTATGGCGGTGGCGGTGGGATTTGAACCCACGGTTGGTTACCCAACACACGCTTTCGAGACGTGCTCTTTAGGCCACTCAGACACGCCACCAGGGGTGAGGATACGCCCTAACGCTTCTCTTTAAAGAATTCCCGCAAGAGTGCAGCGCATTCTTCTTCCAAAATGCCAGCAACTACTTCAACCTGATGTGGACTTCGCGGATCTCGCAAGATATCCCAGACCGAACCGACGGCTCCGGCTTTCTCATCCCACGCTCCAAAGACCACTGTCTTCATCCGCGATTGCGCAATCGCTCCCGCGCACATGGCGCACGGCTCTAAGGTCACAATCAAAGTGTGATTATCAAGGCGCCAATTATTGTGCACTAAAGCGGCCTCACGTAGCGCCACCATTTCTGCATGAGCAGTTGGATCCTTATTTATCTCTCGAAGATTCTTCCCACGCCCAACTATCGCCCCAGCAGGATTGATTACTAAAGCTCCAACGGGCACATCATCTGTTACCAGAGCAAGCTTTGCGATTTCGATCGCTTCGCGCATAAGGGGAATGTAATCCACCATTAATTGCGATCGTACAGTTGATCAAACTGGTCGCTGAAACCCAAACGTCCAGCGAGCACCGTGATCTGCTCTTCTGGGTACATCTCTAAGTCATCACTCATAACTTCAAGATCCATTGCGCTTATTCCAAAATCGGTCAGAAGATCGACATCACCGCCAGGTTGTGGATCATCTTCATCTTCTGGGTATGGAAGATCTAAAGCGTCGATCAAATCAGCGGCGATTTCATATTCAATCGCATAGGTAACATCGCTCAACATCATTTGCATCGTAGAGCCGCTGCACCGAGCAATAAGGAAGAATTCTTCATCAATCGCGATGAGAGCAATAGATCCGCCTTCGCCTTGTTGAGCTTTCAACTGATCCATAATTGAACCAAGATCACGAGTATTGACGAGCCGTGAGGCGCGCCACACTCCATCTTCACGCCAAGCAATCACGCCGAAGTCATCTGTGTTGAACTCAGCCTGGTTCGTCATAGCATTATCGTCTCACCGATTGGGATACGCGACAAGGTTGGATTCCGCGGGTAAAGTCGGGCTCGTGAAAGTCCATGTAGCACAGCACCCGCTCATCACCCATAAAGTGACCGTTCTCCGCGACGAGAGAACCCCTTCATCGATCTTCCGGGAACTAGTTGGCGAAATCGTCACCTTGCTCGCCTATGAAGCCACCCGTGATGTGAAGACCGTGCCAGTCACGGTTAAAACTCCAGTCGCAATGGCTCAGGGCGCACTAATGGCAAAGCCTGACGCGGTCGTTATTCCGATCTTGCGCGCTGGCCTTGGCATGCTCGAAGGAATGCTCCGGTTGATGCCATCAGTTCAGGTCGGCTTCTTAGGAATGGTTCGCGACGAACACACCCTGCAAGCAAAGACCTACGCCAATCGACTTCCTCAAGATTTACACAACCACGAGTGCTTTGTGCTCGATCCTATGCTCGCTACCGGTGGAACTTTGATCTCTGCAATTCATTACTTAATTGATTTAGGTGCAACGGACATCACGATGATCTGCATCCTCTCTTCACCCGAAGGTGTCGCCGCGCTGGAGAAAGAGTTCGCAGGGACGAAAGCCAATCTAACTCTCGTTACCGCAGCTTTAGATGAAAAATTGAACGAGAAGGGCTACATCATCCCCGGCCTAGGCGATGCCGGCGACCGACTATACGGAGTTGTGTAATGGCATCAACCAGTCCTGGATATGCAATAACAATTCGTGTTGAAGGTCCGCCTTCGGCACAGCCTGTTGCCGAGATTACTGCTGCGATCACCGCGGCGGGCGCTTCAATCACCGCCCTTGATGTTGTCGAATCATTCATCGATCGAGTAACTGTAGATGTCTCTTGTGATGCACTGGACAGCGAACATGCCGAACGGATCAGCGCTGCAATCTCAGAAAATCCCTTGCTTACAGTTCGTAAAGTGAGTGATCGGACATTTTTATTACACCTCGGCGGCAAGATCGAAGTCAATTCAAAAGTCCCTTTGAAAACTCGTGATGATTTGTCGCGCGCTTACACTCCCGGGGTAGCACGTATCTCCCAAGCGATTGCTGCCGACCCAGAAGATGCTCGCCGGTTAACCATCAAGCGAAATACCGTCGCGGTAGTTACAGATGGTTCCGCAGTTCTTGGCCTGGGTAACATCGGCCCGGAAGCTGCACTTCCGGTTATGGAAGGCAAGGCAGCGCTCTTCAAACGCTTTGCTGATGTCGACGCCTGGCCGGTATGCCTGGATACCCAGGATGTCGATGAGATCGTCCGCACAGTACAGATCATCGCTCCGGTCTATGGAGGAATTAATCTCGAAGATATATCTGCTCCACGCTGTTTTGAAGTTGAACGCCGATTGCGCGAGCTACTGGACATTCCAGTTTTTCACGACGACCAGCATGGAACAGCAATCGTTGTGCTCGCCGCGATGACAAATGCACTTAAATTTGTAAAAAAGAACCTTGCAGATAGCAAAATCGTCATGAGTGGTGCGGGAGCTGCAGGCACTGCAGTTGCTCGTCTTCTCGTTGCTAGTGGGGCAAAGAATATTATTGGCTTCGATAAAGACGGTCTGGTCTTCGAGAACAAACCTGGTGATGATGTTATGCGTACCTGGTTCGTTGATAATTGCAATCCCGGTGATTTCCGCGGTTCGCTCAGCGATGCCATGGTTGGAGCTGACATCTTTATCGGGGTGAGTGCACCAAATGTATTAACGGAATCCGATGTCGCAGCTATGGCGCCAGGTTCGATTGTCTTCGCTTTGGCCAACCCCGAGCCAGAGATTGATCCCGTAATCGCACGCAAGTACGCCGCAGTTGTTGCAACAGGTCGCAGCGATCATCCGAACCAAATTAACAATGTGTTGGCCTTCCCTGGAATCTTCAGGGGTCTTCTAGATGGTCGGATTCATAAGATCACAGACAAGATGCTGGTAGCTGCTGCATACGCAATATCTGACTGCGTTAGTTCAGATCAGCTCAATGCAAATTTCATAGTCCCTAGCGTCTTCGATCCTCGGGTTGTAACATCCGTCGCAGCGGCGGTTCGGGCATCTGCCCATTAAACTTCCGCTCAAGTAAGTAGCCGATGTAACAAAGGGGTTCACGTGAGAAATTTTCCATCCACTTTTCTATGGGGTGCGGCCACCGCTGCCTATCAAGTCGAAGGTGCTGTTACCGAAGATGGACGTGGGGCTTCAATTTGGGACACTTTCTCTCATACTCCCGGTAAAACTGATAATGGCGATAGCGGTGATATCGCCTGCGATATGTACCATCGCTACCCATCCGATATCGCATTAATGCAGGGCCTCGGAATTGCAGGCTATCGGCTTTCAATATCGTGGTCCCGACTTTTTCCAAAGGGCGATGAGGTGCGCGAAGAGCGCGGCTTCGCTTTCTACGACAACCTTGTTAACACGCTTATCTCCGCTGGGATTACCCCTTACATCACCCTTTACCACTGGGATCTTCCGCAAGCCTTGGAAGATAAAGGGGGATGGCGAAACCGGGATACCGTCGCCGCCTTCGGAAAATATGCGGCAGCTGTCGCCGAACACTTCGGCGATCGCGTTAAGCACTTCGCTCCTATTAATGAGCCGTGGTGCGTCGCCTGGCTCGGCCACGGCCTTGGGGTGCATGCCCCTGGAATTTCCGACCGCTCCACCGCTTTTAAGGTGGCCCATCACACCGTTCTCGCCCATGCCACAGCCGTTAATGCCATGCGGGCAGTCCGTGGGGAGTTGAAAATTGGGCCGGTACTCAATCAGGCAAACTATCCCGCCGATGACCCATCTGACCTGGCGCAAGCGCACGCCTCAGATATCTTAGACGCCGTACAAAATCGCTGGTGGATGGATGCCATCTTCTACGGCAAGTATCCGCAGATTTTGATCGACGAGTATGGGGACGAATTCCTCGATGCGATTCTTCCGGGGGATATGGAACTGGCGCAGACAAAGAACGATTGGCTGGGAATCAACTATTACTTTGATACCAGAGTTGGTGCGAGCGATGCAGCCAAGACTGTGCAGTTTGATAACTCTTCACTTTTGGGATTAACAATTGATTCAACGCCGCACGGCGAGCTGACAGATATGGGGTGGCCCATCACCCCCGAGGGGTTAACCTCTATGTTGGTCCGTTGGCATAAGGAATTTGGTGCGAATCTTCCGCAGATATTCATTACAGAGAATGGGTGCGCATATCCAGATGGTCCCGATATCGAGGGCAAGATTCATGATCAGCGCCGCATCTCATATTTGGATAAGCACCTCAATGCGATCTTGGATGCAATCGATCAGGGCGTAAATGTGGGTGGATACTTCCAATGGTCTTTGCTGGACAACTTTGAATGGTCACTTGGGTATCAGAAGCGTTTTGGAATTATCTATGTTGACTACGACTCCCAGGAGCGGCTCTTGAAGGAGTCAGCTCATTGGTACTCTCGGGTAATAAAGACGAACAGTCTATAAAGTATCTCCGTTACCAAATTGTTATTAATTTATAGGGCTTTTAAGCGTTTTTGACCTGCCTCTGACTAGGCCACTCAAGTATTCGCTCTTACAATATACCCACACCGCGGGAATCGATCTTCATGGGGAGATCGGACTGCGATTACCCCTTAAGGAATATAAATATGTCGATTAGCAAAAAAGGTTTGCTTGCTGGCGTAGCCACAGCGACCATTGCGCTTGTTGCAACATTCGTTGCTCCTGCGGCTTATGCTGGAACTTCAGCAGCTGCTTGTGCCAACGTTGGTTCTGGTTATGCCGTTCAAAAGGGCAAGACCGTTGAAGTATTCACATCTGTCGTAGGCGACGAGCTCACACGTTATGCGAAAGCATCTGCTGATTTCACCGCTTGCACAGGTATCAAGATCAACTGGAATGGTTCCGATCAATTCGAAGCCCAACTTCCAGTTCGCGTCGCTGGTGGCACTGCCCCAGATCTCGCTCTCGTTCCACAGCCAGGCTTAATCGCACAGATGGTCGCAACTGGCCAAGCTGTCCCAGCCCCTTCAGCAGTTGTTAACAACATCAACCGCTACTGGTCAAAGAGCTGGCGTAATCTAGGTTCTGTAGGCGGACGATTCTATGCAGCACCTAACTCAGCTAACTTGAAGTCATTGGTTTGGTATTCACCAAAGCAATTCGCTAAGTATGGCTACACCGTCCCAACAACATGGGCAGATATGTTTACACAATCAGACAAGATGGCTGCAGCTGGTCAAACAGCATGGTGCGGCGGTATCGGTTCTGGTGGAGCTACCGGATGGCCTTCAACTGACTGGCTCGAAGAGGTAGTTGTCCGCGAAGCCGGTGCAACTGTCTACAACAACTGGATCGCACACAAGAAGGGTGCATACTTCTCAGATGCTCCAATCATTCACGCAATGAACACTGTGTGGGGCTGGATGGGTAACTCCAAGTATGTTGGCAAGGTTTCGACCATTGCTACAACATCCTTCCAAGATGCAGTCACCGGAATTCCTTCAGGTGGTTGCATGCAGCTTCAGCAGGCATCGTTCATCGCTGCTTCATTGCCAAAGGGTTCTGTTGTTTCGCCAACTGGCGATGCATGGGTTTACTACCTCCCAGGCATCAATCCAGCTGTAACAACACCTGTTGAGGGTGGCGGAGAGTTCTACCTCGCCTTTAACTCAAACAAGGCAACTGTTGAAGTTCAGACCTTCCTCTCAACACCACAATGGGCAGTCAGCCGCATTAAGGCTGCAGGTTCCAACGGTGGTTGGTTGAGCGCTAACAGTGGCGTACCTGCTGCAACGTATTCCAATCCTTTGGATGCTTTGTCTGCTAAGTACCTCTCTGATTCACATTCAACCTTCGTATTCGACGCATCTGACGCTATGCCAGCTGCTATCGGAAACGGGGCTGAATGGACTGGATTCACCGACTGGTTCGCAAATGGAACACCAGTGAAGACAGTTGCTGCAAAGATCGACGCAGCTTGGCCATCAGCAAGCAATTAAGTAAGTAAATAGCAGGTCCAAGTAATGGCGGGGGCCGTAGAGCCCCCGCCATTACTTTTGTAACTAATTCAAGTTAATCTTGCACTTTAATATTCAGTTCAGTAGATGAGAGAGAGTCCATGCCTAGTTTCTGGAGCGAAAATCTTCCCAAGCTTGGTCAAATGTTTGCAGCTATTGCGATCTTTCTTACTGTCCTTGCGGTAATTTTCTTCATCGCTGGTAAAGCAAATGGCAAGAAGCAGCGTCCAATTGCGATTGTTGTATTCCTTGGACCGGCGCTTATCCTTCTCCTCTTTGGTCTGCTTGGTCCGGCCATTCGCACCTTGCTCCTAAGTTTTAAAGGTTCAGCCTCTAAACACTGGGTTGGATTTAACAATTATCAATGGCTATTTACCGATCCGAGCATGCGTATCGTGCTCCGAAATACCGTCTTCTGGATTCTTCTTACTCCTATCGTCACCACCGGCCTGGGACTGCTCCTCGCGATTCTCCTCGATCGCATGCGCCGTGAGTCTGTAGCTAAATCCTTAATCTTTATGCCGATGGCCATCTCTTTTGTTGGCGCCTCGATCGTCTGGGAATTTGTTTACAAGTTCGCAAACCCAAACCAACCCCAGGTTGGGCTGATGTCATCTATCGCCCACCACTTGGGCTTTGAGCCACCCAACTGGCTCTTAACCCAGCCACTTAACACTTTCTTGTTGATGGTTGTCTTCGTCTGGTCGCAGACCGGTTTTGCAATGGTGATCCTCTCTGCAGCTATCAAGAATGTACCTGCAGACATCATGGAGGCATCATCTCTCGATGGAGCAACGGGCTGGCGCTTATTCCGTGGAATCACCTTCCCAATGGTCCGTTCTACCTTCATCGTTGTACTAGCCACCATGGTCGTTGCAACTCTTAAACTCTTCGATATCGTCCGGGCATCGACCGGCGGAAACTTTGGAACATCGGTTCTCGCAAACGAGATGTACTCCGAGACCTTTATCCGTTACGACGCAGGGCGTGGAGCTGCAATGGCGATCGTTCTCTTCTTGCTTGTTATCCCTGTCCTGGTCTACAACATTATGAATCTACGTCGGGAGCGGACAATCGCATGAGCCTGTTAACTCGTAACAAAGCGCCAAAGCTCGCTGAGCCCAACGCTGGCCGTAAACTATTTGGAAGCCGTGGAGCAACCATCACGGTTTGGATCATCGCCATCTTCTGGACAATTCCTACCCTAGGACTATTTACAACATCGTTCCGCCGTAAATCTGATATTTCAGCCACCGGCTGGTGGAATTTATTTATACATCCGCATCTAACCTTGGGTAATTACTCTGCGATTTTCAGCTCAAGCACAGTAAGTGGAATACCTAATGGAATCATGCCTTACGTCATCAACTCTTTTGTTATCACGATTCCCGCTGTCATATTTCCAATCACACTTGCAACAATGGCTGCTTACTGCCTAGCGTGGGTAAAGTTTCGTGGCAGCGATGCGGTTTTCTACGGAATCTTCGCGCTTCAGATTGTTCCAATTCAGGTAGCTCTAGTTCCACTCCTAAATCTCTTCACTGGTGGTGTTCACATTGGTAGCGTGACCCTAGTCCCGGCGCTACACATTGCCGGAAAGTTCCTCGGTATATGGGTCCCTCACACCATGTTTGCTCTACCTTTGGCAATTTACCTATTACACAACTTCATCTCTTCACTTCCGAGAGATCTGATGGAAGCGGCCAATGTTGATGGCGCTAGCCATTTCATGATCTTTCGTCGAATAGTTCTGCCACTCTCGGTTCCGGCAATTGCGGCTTTCACGATCTTCCAATTTCTCTGGGTGTGGAACGATCTTCTCGTTGCGCTTACATTCACAGGAGGAACTGAAGGTATCGATCCACTCAACAACAAGCTTGCGGGACTTGCTGGAACATGGGGAAGTCACTGGGAGCTATTAACTTCCAGCGCCTTCGTCACAATTCTCGTGCCGCTCGTTGTCTTCTTCTCACTCCAGCGTTATTTCGTAAGAGGCTTGCTCGCCGGTTCTGTTAAGTAGCTAGCGCTGTAACCAGACGGTTGTGTTGGCTGCGATAGACAACCGACCCTCGCGATGTGAGCTTCCGCTTGCCGATTCAAGCAAGATCGATCTTCCTGAAATCGCAATCTCTACAGTCGTTTCGTTTGTATTTACAACCACCTCTAGCCCAGGTTCGCGCGTAAAGTGCATAACTCCCTCTGGTGCCTCGACCCAAGTTGGAACTCCCTCTCCTCCCAGTGCTGGATGGGAGTGGCGCAGCGAAAGGCTCTTCTTATAAAGAGCCCAGCTACTAGCTGAATCTTTCGCTTCAACGTCCATTGCATACTGTGCCCAATCGGTTGGTTGCGGCAACCAAGGAGTACCGGTGCCATAACCGTAATTAGGTTGAGTGGAATCCCAAGGCAAGGGGACCCTGCACTCATCGCGCCCCTTGTCGGTACCGCCGCTGCGAATAAAAGCTGGATCTTGTCGCGCGCTATCGGGAAGATCTGCGCTCGGTAGTCCAAGTTCTTCACCCTGATAAATATAAATTCCGCCTGGCAATGAATGAGTCAGCATTGCGAGCGCACGAGCTTTTCGAACGCTACCGATACGGGTCACAACGCGAGGAGTGTCATGGTTGTTAAGTACCCAAGTGGCAGGCGCTTTTACATCTACCAGCTCTGCGAGAGTACGTTCGATGCTGGCTTTCATCGCCGTTGCATCCCAACCCAGCATCATGAAATTGAAATTAAAGACCTGATTGAGTTCATCTGCTCGCACATATCGGGCGGCTCGGCTCGAAGGATAAACAAATGCTTCGGCTACCGCCATTCGATCTCCTGGATACTGATCAAGAATCCGGCGCCACTTTCGATATATCTCGTGCACTCCTTCGCGATCAAAGAATGGAATATCGCCCAACAATCCAGCTCTTTCACTCTCGCTTATCTCCAAGAAATCTAAGCGCAACGCGTCAACCAAGCGCTCTGGGTCGCGATGGTCAACCAAAATATCTTCTTTTACAGAGCCATGAGCGACATCGATGCGAAAGCCATCTACTCCAAGGTCGAGCCAGAAGCGCAGAGTCTCTTCAAAATCTGCAGCGACATCCGGGTTGTTCCAGTTGAGATCTGGTTGGCTGGAATCAAAGAGATGGAGATACCACTGTCCATCGGGAGTTCGGGTCCATGCAGGACCCCGAAAGATTGAGATCCAGTTATTGGGTGGGATCTCGCCATTCTCACCTCGACCATCGTAGAAATGGAAACGGGATCTGGCGATCGAACCCTTGGGGGCGGCAAGCGCCTCTTTGAACCAGCGGTGCTCGGCTGAAAAGTGGTTCGGCACAATATCGGTGATGAATTTAATCCCGTGGGAGTGAGAAGCATCGATCAGCTCTTTAGCATCTGCGAGCGTTCCAAAGCGGGGGTCCACATCTCGGGGGTTAGAGACGTCATAACCGCCATCTTTATTGGGAGATGAATAAAAGGGACTGAGCCAGATGGCATCCACTCCGAGCTCTGCCAGATATGGCAATCCAGCAATCACACCTTGCAGATCGCCTTCGCCATCGCCATTGCTATCACGAAAGGAACGCGGATACACCTGATAGATCGCGGCATCACGCCACCAGACTGGAGAATTCATGTAGCAATCCTAGCGATACGGGCTCATGGATTAAGATCTCACTATGACCTTTGTGAAGCGCACCGAACTTCAAATGTTTGATGGTCGACAGATTTTTTATTATGACCGAGAATCTATCGCCCGTACCGCAATTGATTCACGGCCCTTTGAACCCAGGCCCCTTCCAGGCGATATGCGCGAAGATATTCTCACCGGTGAATGGGTCGCTATGGCAGCCCACCGCCAAGCACGTGCCTTCTTGCCTCCCAAAGAGTTCTGCCCACTCTGTCCAACCAAGAGTGATTTCGGTACCGAGGTGGCTGACTCCACTTTCGAGGTCGTAGTTTTCGAGAACCGCTCTCCATCTTTTTCCGCGCCATCAGATCAGCTCCCTCCTGAAACCATCCAAGCACTCGGCCGTTGCGAAGTCGTTGTCTTTTCCGATCAGCATGAAGGCAGCTTTGGAAACCTAGACCTAGCGCAGATGCGCACAGTCTTATCGGCATGGATTGATCGCACCCGTGAAATCTCTCAGTTGCCATATGTGGAACAGGTATTTGTCTTTGAAAACCGAGGTGAGGAAGTTGGAGTCACGCTCAATCATCCGCATGGGCAGATCTACTCGTACCCATTTATAACTCCTCGGACAACCAAGATGCTACAGGCTGCGCAAGCACATTTCGATAAAACAAAAACACCTCTACTCACTAGTGTTATTGCCCGCGAAATCAAAGATGAAGTTCGTGTAATTGCACAGAATGAACATTGGATCGCCTATGTTCCTTTTGCAGCTCGTTATCCATTTGAAATTCATGTAGCGCCAAAGGTATTCGTTCCAGATCTTGCCGAGCTGACTGATGCCGTAGCAGATGCATTCCCAGAAGTTGCTAAAGAGGTGCTGCTGCGCCTGGATGGAGTCTTTGGAATCCCCATGGCCTATATCGCAGCATGGCATCAAGCGCCGGTGCGCACCGGTCGTGATGTATTAGGTTTACATTGGCAAATAACGAGCATACGACGCGCGCCCGGAAAGCTTAAGTACTTAGCTGGCTCGGAAGCAGCTATGGGGGCTTTCATCATGGACCTTGAGCCGGAGCAATCAGCTGCGCAATTAAGAGACGTTCAGCTCTAACCAAGCCATCTCGAGCTCTTCGTATTCTCGCTGTAAATTCTCTTGTTCGGTATGCAGTTCTATCAATTTATTGTGGTCGGCGGTCACTGAATTAAGCTCAGCTGTAATCTCATTCATTCTCGCTAGGCGACGTTCCATCTGCTTTTCCAAGCGGGCGATCTCTTTCTTGAGAGCTTTCTGCTCCAGAATGCTCGACTCTTTCTTGGCGCCGGATTCTTTATTGGAGGAAGATAAAGCAGAGCGTCGCATTTCCAGATATTCATCGATCCCACGCGGCAAATCTCGGAGAGACTTATCACCGACCAACCCAACGAAGGTGTCGCATACTCGTTCGAGGAAATAACGATCGTGCGAAATAACCAAGAGGCTGCCACCGAAAGAATCTAATAAATCTTCGAGTGCGGTGAGAGTTTCGACATCAAAATCGTTGGTTGGTTCATCTAGCAGTAGAACATTGGGACTATCCATGAGTAGGCGCGTGAGTTGTAAGCGGCGGCGCTCTCCGCCAGATAGTTCTCCCACCGGGGTCCACTGTTGATCCTTATTAAATCCTAAGCGTTCGCATAGTTGGCTGGCAGAAAGTTCTTTTCCATTTCCCAACTGCACGCGATTTGCCACTTTTTCTACTGCTTCTAATACTCTCCAGGTGGGATCCAGTTCTTCCAGGTGTTGCGAGAGATAAGCAGCTTTAACGGTAACACCGGTAATGAGCTTGCCGGCAGATATCTTTCCTTCGCCGTTTAGTACCTTCATAAGAGTGGTCTTGCCGGCGCCATTGACTCCAACAATTCCGATGCGATCGCCTGGGCCAATATTCCAATAGATCTTCTCGAGCAATTCTAAATCGCCCGCCTTAATGGTGGCTTGGTGCAATTCATAGACGGTATTACCTAAACGATTGGCGGCGAAATTGAGGAGTTCTGCTTCGTTTCGTGGTGGCGGTTCGTTCGCAATCAAAGTATTTGCAGCATCGATACGAAACTTAGGTTTTGAAGTCCTCGCAGGTGCACCGCGTCGAAGCCAGGCCAACTCCTTGCGAATCAGCATGTTGCGTTTGCTATCTTCAACTGAAGATTGACGAGATCGTTCAGCTTTAGAGAGTACGAATGCTGAATAACCGCCTTCGTATTCCAGAACCTTGCCCCCGACTACTTCCCAGATCTGATCTGAAATCTCATCCAAGAACCAACGATCGTGTGTGATAACCACGACCGAGAGGCCAATGCGCGACTTTAAATGTGAGGCGAGCCAAGCCACACCTTCAACATCCAGATGGTTTGTTGGTTCATCGAGCAAGATGAGATCGAGATCTGAGACCAGCAGTTTGGCTAAGTTGACCCGGCGGCGCTCTCCGCCAGAGAGGGAGTGGAATTTACGGTCGAGTAGATCATCGCTATGGCCATCGAAGAGGCCTTGGAGCACCTCACGGATACGACTGTTGCTAGCCCATTCATGTACCGGTAAGTCGCCTAGGACGACCTCTCGGATCGTTGCTCCAGCGGCTGCGTTATCGGCCTGGCTCAGTATTCCGATGTGAACTGCATTGGATTTAGCGACGCGACCTTCATCGGGTTCTAGAGTGCCCGCCATTATCTTCAAGAGCGTGCTCTTACCATCGCCGTTGCGGCCAACCACACCAATCCGCTCACCTTGAGCGACGCCGAGTGAGACGCCATCCAAAAGTGGGCGGATATCGAAGGCTTTCGAGACCGACTCTAAGTTAAGTAAATTCACTGCCCTTAGTCTGTCACGGATTGACCTTTTAAGAATTCGAAGGTGCTGATCCCAAGGTAACGCTAACCACCTTGCTGCCGCCGGTTGGAAGGGTCACGGTTATCGAGACGGTACTTCCAGGAGCATAAGCACGGATGCGAACAATGGCGGTTTCTGCATCTGGGATTCGACTGCCACCAATATTGGTGATGATCGCGCCCACTGGAATTCCAGCCTTTTCTGCTGCACCACCTGATACAAGTTGAGAGATGCTGGCTCCGACCCCGGTGTAGTTCTGGTTGAAGTAGACCCCGAGAACTGGCCTGGTTGATGTATGTGTTGGACTTGTAATGATCTCATTGATGGTGCGTTGTGCCTCATTCACTGGAATCGCAAATCCAAGCCCAATTGAACCTGCCGTTGTACCTGTAGAAGCATTAGATGCAATTGCGCTATTAATACCGATCATCCGCCCTTGGGAGTCGGTGAGGGGACCGCCTGAATTACCCGGATTGATAGCAGCATCGGTTTGAATCGCATCAACATAAGACTGGGTTGTTGCGTTAGAACTCTGGGTGGTTACGGGCCGGTTTAGGGCTGAAACAATTCCTGCAGTCACAGTTCCTGTTAATCCGAGTGGTGATCCAAAAGCGATAACGGGATCCCCAATAGAGATTGTAGAAGAGTCGCCCATTGCGATGACTGGGAGATTAGGGGTTGCGACATGAAGGACAGCAAGGTCATATGAAATATCGCGGCCAACAAGGGTCGCTGGAACCTTTGTTCCATTATTCAAATCTATGTTTAGTGTGTAAGGATTTCCGGCAACAGTAAGCGCATCGATCACGTGATTATTTGTGACAATATACGTACCTGTTGAATCTGATTTAATAATTTCACCGGAACCAGTATCACCAGAACCCGTACTGTCGAGAACATCAACCGTAACAACCGAAGGTGCAACTTTATTGATGATGTTCTTTAATGAGCCATTGCCCAGACTTACTACGGTGCGATTTCCCGTACATGTTCCAGTTGTGCTCGCATAGAGAGCGCCTGTGTTGTTATCGGCGCAAGCTGTGACGACACTTGATGACGTCAAACTATTAGCGGCGGTGGCTACTCCACCGATTGCGGTAGCTCCAGCTATGAAGCCGATGGCGAGCTTAGAGATCGTGCTCAGGCCATTGATCTTCTGGAAGATTGACATCAAATTATCCCTTTCGTCATTTAAGTATCTAGGGGCCATTTAAGCCGTTAGACCCTAAATAATACGCAATGGTTCCTAAGAGTTCTCTGAGAGCGTTTCCGGGAGCTCCATCTGCCTGACCGCGGGTATCGCAAGCAGGATCACGATCACGAGAAGTGAAACCGCAGCAAAGACAAGCATCGTATGGCTCACGCCTAAAACGCTAGCGAGGGGAGCGGCTATCGCCAGCCCAACGGGGCGCAAGAGCATCGTTCCCATTCCGTCGAAGGCAGAAGCGCGAGATAGGGCTTCGCGTGGAATTGTCCGTTGGAAAGCGGTGCCCCAGAGCGCACCCCAAAGGTCGAGGGTGATGCCCCAGAAGAAGGCGCTAATACAAATAACGACCAAAGGCTCGGGTTTGGAGAGAACCAGCAGATAGGCAGTCACCGTCAAGGAGATCAACGTTAGAAATCGCATCTGGTAGCGAATCTTTATTCTGATAGCTACTAGCGAACCGACTACATATCCGATTGATTCACAGGTGAGCACAATCGCCCATGATTTGGCACCGTGAAAGTACTTGAGTGCGATAACAGGGCCGAGAACATCCTGGGCCCCCGCCCAGACCATGACAACAAAAGAGAAGCCGGCCACGGTGATAACTATCCACGGAAATGAGGAGAAGACCCGCCAACCTTCGCGCATATCGGCTCGAACAGTGCTCCCCGTTTCTGCGCGAGCAGGGGTGAGGTGTCTAAAACTAATAACTAGTGTCCCCGAAATTATAAAAGTTATGGCATCTATAAAGAGTGCAACGGTGCTGCCGAATGCACTAATCAAATATCCACCGACAGCCGTGCCACTTATAAGTGCAAAGTTGGCAATGAATTGATTTATCGCATTTCCCTGCTGTAACTGCTCCTCGGGTAGGAGCGCTGGAAGAGCGCCAGAGAAAGCCGGCCAAAATATTCCCCACATCAAACCAAATCCAATATTTGAAAATAGCAGAGCTGCAATCGGAACGTGGCCAAGGTGAAAGAAGTAGACCTGCACCATGAGGACAATGCCACCTGTTATATCTGCAATCGCCAACATTTTAAATCGGCCGTACTTATCCGCGATAACACCACCAAAGGGGAGCATGCAGAGCAAGGCCACCGTCAACGCCCCCAAAACAAAACCTAACTCCTTGGCGCTGCCATGGGGCAAGTGCAAAATTCCAAAGGCGAGCGCAATGGGACCCATCCCATTACCAAAATTAGAGATGAAGCGCGCTAGATAAAATCTCTTGATATACCGATGGCCAAGAGTGGTTCGAACGGTCATTTTGTTGTTTTAGTCTCAATATCTTTGAGGACGCGATGGATATCAGAAGCTATTTGCTTTAATTCGATGATCTCTTGTTGATTAAGGGCGCGCGCTTCCTTAGCTAATTCGAATTCACCAAGTGAGGCGGTATGGGTTTCGGTGATCTTCTTCTCTACCGATGCAGAGGCAACATTCTGCCCAACCATGATAATTGAGAGAAGAACTAGTTGTAAGAAAGTTTGGGCGACCCAGGCGACGATAGTTATCAAGTTTCCGGTATTAAGAGCGGCAGGCAGTGATATCAATGCGATAATGGCAAAAATATAGGCACACCACATCGTGGCTACGCCAGAGGTAATCTTTGCCGCTAAGCCAGCATTAAATGCATTAACTCTTTGGAGAATCTTTTTGGGCATGAATGAAGTTTAATGAAGTTGAACTAATTCACCCCGCACATACTTATGAGTCGCTTGACCTCTTAAGACATGCACACCGCCAACTCCGTGTACGGCGAAGAACAGCGTTTCAAAGTTAGTTCGAGGATCTAAACCTGCTACCGCTGCGGTCATCTCATCGACCCCTATGACACAGACTCCTTCTGGTGCGTGGACCATCAACTTCGCTGCGCTATCTGGAATCCAACCGAAGAATTTGTTGTAGTGCGGGATGGTGCGCAGCGTGGGAAGGAGATTGAGTCCTGGCGTTCCAACCGCACTCTGCTTGCGAAAATTTGGGATATCGCCCGAAAGCGCCATCGCACCTGCGCTGCACCCCGCGAGGGCGCTACCGCTGCGCCAGTTGCGTTCGATCGCCTCCCAAACAGGCGTGTTTATAAGTGAGGTGGCCAGGTAAGAAGGATCGCCACCAGATATATAAATAAGTCCAGCACCTTCTATCTGCGCCGCCAGGTCCTCGCGCATCGCATCGCTCCGGGAAAATACTGGAAGGAAAACCTGTTCTGTATTTAACCGCTCTGCTTGCGCTGCACCTAACTCTTCCCAATAACGTAGGCGACCAACGCTTTCGCGACCCGCGGCAAGCGGCAACTGCACATATCGGTTCTTTAGACCACGTTCTATACCGCTTCTCAGCAAATCGCCCTCTAGGTCAGCCATTTCGGGCAGGTATTCACCAGAACCCACCAAGGCGAGAGCGCCGACGTGATCCATGCAGTGACTCTAGTCGGTAAGATTCGCGCCATGCGCTTTAGGAGAGTTACCGCGACAATCTCCATCGCAATAACCCTCCTCGCCCTCTCATTCAATTTCTTCGAGAAGACGGCGGGCAGCGCTATTCCGCGCTCTAACGTTCTTAAAGGCAGCAAACAATCCACAGGTGGGGATACCAATATCCTCTTACTCGGTCTGGATTCGCGGCGCGATGCCAACGGAAATGACCTTCCGCGCAAGTTGCTCGATTTGATGCACGTTGGATCGAGCTCCTCGATAGGTGGCTACAACACCAACACCATGATTTTGATACATATCCCTGCTGGCGGTAAGAGCGCCGTCGCCATTTCAATACCGCGCGATGATTATGTGGCGGTTGAAGGGTGGGGGATGCAGAAGATTAAAGAGGCCTACGGGTTGGCCAAATACACCTCTGAGAACGCGCTGATCAAACAAGGTGTCCAAAACCCACAGCGCGAAAAACTGAGTCGTGATGCTGGCCGCACCGCAACTATCTCAACAATTTCTAAACTGCTCAACGTTCCGATTGATCATTTTGCAGAGGTCAATCTGGTTGGTTTCTACGACCTCGCCACTGCTCTCGGAGGTATTCAGGTCTGCCTCAATCGCGCGGTAAATGATGCCCAATACTCGGGAGCAATCTTTCCCGCTGGACTACAGACCATCACCGGCGTACAGGCTCTGCAATTTGTGAGACAGCGCCATGGTCTTCCAAATGGCGATTTAGATCGCACCCATCGCCAACAAGCATTTATTACAGGAGTGATCACAAAATTCCGCACGCAGGGCATCTTCGGAGATCTTGGTAAATTGCAATCGCTGCTAACCGTTGCAAAGAAGGATGTCGTGATTGATGCTGGATGGGATGTTCTTGGTTTCTTGCCTCAGGCCAAAGCGCTTACCGGCGGTCACATAACTTTCCATACCCTGCCTATCGAAGGCTACGCTCTTCGCAACAAGCAGGATGTCAATATCATCGATATCCCAACGGTACAAAAATTTGTTCACGATCTCTTCTATCCAGCTCCAAAAGTCACGACTTCTCCCAAGCCTGGTGCGAGTGTGAGCCCTAGTACGACGCCAAAACCTAAACCCACTAAATTTAACTTTGCACATTTGGCTAATGGATCTTCCGTTGCGGGTTCTGGAATTCCGTGTGTTAATTAATGTATATAGCCTTAGCTGTCTTGGTGGGAACACTCACAGCAGCGCAATCGCGATTTAATGGCGAACTCTCCTTTCAAATCCATAATGGAATCGCCGCGGGTTTAATCTCAAATACAGTGGGATCTGTCGTATTGATAACGATTGCCCTGCTCTTTAAAAAGGAACGCGAAGGTATTTCGCGCACTATCGCCGCGGTCAGATCAGGACGTCTGGCTTGGTGGGAGATGCTCGGGGGTCTCGGGGGCACCATATTTCTTTGCACACAAGGTGTAACAGTCCCAGAAGTGGGAGTTGCTATCTTCACAATTTCACTTGTCGGAGGGCAAACCGCTTCTTCGCTATTGGTCGATAAAATCGGCTTAACGCCATCCGGTAAAAAACCAGTTACATTTGCGCGGATATTGATAGCTGCGGTGACTCTTCTCTCCGTGTCAATTGCGGTCTATCCAGATTTGAGCAACTCTACATTTAAGGTTTTGCCGATTTTGCTTGCTATCATCGCTGGGATAGTTGTTGCTTTTCAACAGGCAATCAACGCTCGAGTAAATGTAGTTTCAGAACGCCCATTAGCGACGACGTTCTTCAATTTTATTATTGGAACGTTCTTCTTGATTATTGCCTTAGCAATAAATATGAGTCGGGGCGGAACTATTGGCCGACTTCCGACGACTCCATGGTTGTATCTCGGTGGTTTATTTGGGCTTACCTTTATCGCGGTATCGGCCTACACACTTAAACATATTGGATTACTTAACTTCATCACCTTTAGCGTAAGCGGCCAATTAATTGGTGCGCTGCTCTTTGATTGGTTGGCTCCCGCTGCTCATACAACTGTCAGTGGCTATCTATTAACAGGAACCGCAATGACGATGTGCGCAGTGATCGCATCGCGGTTCATGAATGTACGTCGTGGAGTAAAAGCTTAAGCAGCTGCTCGCTCTTTTGCGGCGCTTTTGGCGGCGGCGATCGAAGCGCTCTTATGCTCGACAAAATCCGCCATTGCAGGAACAACACCAGCAAGGCCAAACTCTGACAAGATGATTTCTATATCGGTAGCGCCGATGGAGCTAAAAACCTGCTTCAAATATCCAGTCTGCCAATCCCAACCGGCACGAGGGGCACCTTCTGCATATGACCCACCTTGAGAGACTATAACTGTGACTTTGCCAGTCACCTTCGTTGCTCCTGGCATCATGATCTGATCGATCCAAGCCTTAAGGACTGATGGAACTGCGAAGTTCCACATGGGAGTTGAGATCAGAATGTGCTTTGCATTGTTGACCTCTTCAACCAGGGTGGTGCGAAATTCGTGCTTGGCTAGCATGGAAGCTGAACGGCTGGCTTCTGGGGTGTAACCGGCGTTGATCGTTTCCCCATCAAGGTGTGGGATGGAATCTTCAGCCAGATCCCGAGTCACGATTACGGCGCCGGGGTTCTTTTCAGTGAAAACGGCGAGAAATTCTTTAGAGATTGAGCGGGAGATGGAGTGATTCCCAAGCGGGCTAACCTCAATGTGTAGCAAATCTGACATGTTTTACCTATCTGTTAGTTGATATATTCAGAATAGTTGAAATTTCAACTATTCGCCACTTGAAAAGAGTGAGATACTTACCTCCTCATGCCAAAGATTCAAGCTCCGACACTTGCGCTCCATCGCGAATTGCGCCGCCAGCAACTTATGAGTGCTGCAATGGAACTTGCAATCGCCGATGGCGCAGAATCGATTACCGTTGCAGCGGTCGCTGCCAAAGCTGGACTTGCCCGTAGTTCAATTTACGAATACTTCGCATCGAGTGCAGACTTGGTTGCTGATCTTGTCCTTGAAGAACTCGACTATTACACCCGCAGGCTTAGCGAAGCAGTTGCAGATGCGAGCGATCCTTACCTGCGCATCGAACTATGGATCACAGAGAGTTTGCGCTATGTCGCCGATGGTCGCCATATGTTGGTGAAGTCGTTAAACACGATTAATACACCTGACGAGCGTAAAGATGAGATCGTTATGGGCCACCGTCGCATGATGGCACCACTACAAGATTCATTAGTTGGAACAGGTATTTCCAATATTCGAGCTGCGGCCGCCCTCTTGGCGAGTGTTACTGATGCCGCATCGGTAAGAATTGATGCCGGAAATGACGCAGAGCTCGAAATCCAGAGCGCTGTTGCTTTCGCGCTAGCTGGACTTCGAGCTCTACCTAGAAACTAGTTAATTACTTAGCTGAGAAGGTAAACGGGATCGTCTGATCCTGGGATTTATCTCCGGCAGCGTTGTGATCATTTGTTATAAAGAAGACGCATGTAGTGTGAACGCAGTCACCATTAGTGAAATAAGGAACTGGCTTAAACTTAACCTTGCCCTTACCTGATGTAGCGCCTTGTGCGATATCTGCTTTTACATTTGAAACCCAAGCTTGTGCGCTCTGGTCTGAATCGCAGACAGTAGGCGTTGCACCCTTTGTCGCTGGAGCCATGCACTCTTCAATGTAAACACCGTTCTTTGCAGGCAACTTAGCAAACTTGAAGGTTACTACTGCACCTTTTTGCACGACGTTCTTGGTTGGGGTGGCAGTAACGACTGCCTTAGCGTTTGCTAGGGGTGCCGCTGCTACAACCAGTGCTACTGCAATAGCGGCTATTAGCTTCTTCTTCATGTATGTATCTCTCTTCTAGTGGGTGACTTATTTATTTACTAAATGTTATGGGAAGTTTTATATCGTGTGTGCGATCCTGAGTTCTGGTGTGGTCAGCGCGAACATAGATTGCGCATTGAACTTTCCGGCAATCAATTTTTCCGATCAAGGGTTTCACTTTCAAACCAACTGAGAAAGTTCCACCCGATTTAAATGGAATAGCCAAATTCTTACCGTAACTAGGCGGGTTAGACGAAATCCAAAATGAAGCAGCACCTGCCCCCGTCATATTCTGACCGCCACCGCAAACGCTAGGCAGGGTTCCGGCTGGAACAATCTGGCACATTTCTACATAGATTCCGACCGTCTTATCAAAACCCTTTCCAGAAACGCTAATCGCCTCACCAGCGCTCACCTGAGTTGTTTTGGATACGGTTAGAACTTCACCGTTTTGACCTGTCACAGAATTGGCTGTTCCACCATGAACGAGGAGAAAAAGAACGAGAGCGATAACGAGAAGTACGAGCCCAGAGAGAGCGGGCACTAGCTTCGATTTCATGGCGTTAATCTAAGAGAGATTAGGGAATTTCGCTCCGACAACTTCGCCTCCCATGTCGGAAAAGGAGGTGCCAGAATACGCTGGTGAGAACACGGGTGGTTGCTGCAGTGGTACTGAGCGCCCTCATCCTCTCCTTTTCTCCGACAGCACAAGCTGCGGTGTCGGATATAAATGCTAGCCAAGTCTCGTTGCCGATCGTACATAGCGGGGAATTAGCACGATTCAAACGAGTAGTTGCTCTCGCTAATGGGGCGGCCGAGATTGTCGCAGCGCTGGGATACAAGAATATTTTGGTAGGCCGAGATATCGCCTCCACCATGCCAGAACTCAAAAATATTCCAATCGATGAGTCGGCGATGCAAGTATCTGCGGAGGCGGTACTTTCCCAACGTCCAGATCTAGTTTTTATAGATTCAAATACATCTCCAGTAACGGCAATTGCAACCCTTAAGGCTGCGAAAATTCGGATCGTGAGCGTTCCAAGTGCTTTTACCTTGGCGGATATCTACGCAAAGGAAGGTGTGATCGCCAAGACTTTAGGTGTCCCTAAAGCTGGTGCTGCGCTGGAAGCGCAAGTAAGTTCATTCAAGTCGGCAAAGAGCACAATTAGAGTTGCATTTCTTTATATGCGCGGGACCGCATCTATCTATTTGATAGGTGGACCAGGCTCAGGAGCAGATTCTATTCTGCAAGCTGATGGCTTTATCGACGTAGGTGCGGCAAAGCTTAAGAATCCATTTAATGCGCTCACCGCCGAAGAGTTAATCAAACTGCAACCCGATGTCTTGCTGCTTATGACAAAGGGATTGGTTTCTGTCGGTGGGATTAAAGGGCTAGTGCAATTCCCGGGGATCGCCCAGACTCCCGCAGGTCAGCACCAACGGGTAGTAACAGTTGATGATTCGCTACTGCTCTCCTTTGGACCACGAACGATCCCAATGGCCAAAGTTTTGCGCCCTCTCGTCATTGCTGCGGCGAAATTATGAAGAAGATTCTTATATATCTGGCTGGTTTTACACTCCTGCTCTTCCTCTTTTGGCTCTCACTCGATATTGGCATCTTGCAGTTACAAAGTTCGGTCTTTTCGCTGATTGGTAAACACAGCGTTGATGCCACAACTGTCTGGCAAGTTAGGTTTCCCCGCGCCTTAGGCGCAGTAATTATCGGAGCAGGTTTAGGAGTAGCTGGAGCAGTGGCCCAAGGTATTTTCCGCAATCCATTGGCCGAGCCGACCCTCATCGGACTATCTAGCGGCGCAACACTTGGAACCATCGCCCTCATCTCCTCGGGTGCTTCTGTCTACGGAACTCGCTCAAATATTGGAGCCGCGGTACTGGCAGCAGCGCTCACTGCGCTACTAGTTCAATGGATCGCACCAGGTAAAGGTTTCGGTTTTTTACTGACAGGTATCGCAGTATCTGCAATCTTCACCTCATTCGCCGGGCTGCTCATATCGATGTCCCCTAAGCCAAGCATTCAATCCATTACCTTTTGGAATTTTGGTTCACTGACGCTGCTCAACAATGCCACCGTGGGAATGATTGCTCCTTATATCGAAGTCGGAATCATCATCTGCTTCTTGGTGTCTCGCCGCCTTGATATCTACTCGCTCGGAGAAAGCTCATCTCATTACCTAGGTGTAAATCCAAAACGATTACGACTTTATGCAATTATCGGGTTGGCTTTCCTCATTGGTGCCTCTGTTAGTGCCGTTGGAACGATTGCATTTATCGGATTGCTTGTACCCCACATTGTCCGCTTACTCATCGGCCCCGCTCATCGCAAGGTGTTATCTCTGAGCGCGCTGGTCGGAGCTATTGTTTTGCTGCTCGCTGATCTCTTAGCCCGGACGCTCTTTCAACCCAATGAGATTCCCCTGGGTCTGCTGACATCGCTCCTCGGAGCACCAGCCCTGATCGTTCTCCTTCGCATTAAGCGCGCATCGTGGGTGAGTCATGATTGAGATTAAGGGACTTTCCTTCTCTCGAGGTAACCACGAGATATACAAAGACTTTGATGATCGGCTAGACACTGGTGAAGCCGTGCTTCTCACAGGACCCAATGGGGCTGGCAAAAGCACGCTGATTCAATTAATAGGTGGCTTGCTCCAAGCGGAGTCTGGAGAAATTACAATTGATGGCAAAGCGGTCAGCTCATTAAGCGCTAAGGAACAAGCGCTGTTGCGTTCAATCGCTCCACAGCGCCGCTCTTTCACTTTGGCTTATACAGTGAGTGAAGTTCTACATTTCCTACCGAAGAAGATGCGAATCGCAGATAACTCCCATTTAGTAGATCAATTAGGTCTAACATCTTTACTGAATAAGAAGGTCACTGAACTCTCTATCGGACAACAAGAGCGAGTGAGTTTGGCGTTAGCGCTAAGCCAGCGCGCGAAATATTATTTACTTGATGAACCTTTTAGTGCCCAAGATTCAGAATCTACAAACAAAATCATTGAGTTGATTGCCGAGCTTAAGAAAGAGAATGGCGTCCTGGTGATTTCTCACAATCAGGACGCCATCTTTAAATACTTTGATCGAGTTATTAGCCTCGCTTAGCCTGACTTGGCTTTCCAGCCTTAAAAGGCTTTCCGCCAGCTTTGCTAAACTTCTTTGGACCAGCAGCAGGCTTTCCTGTGCGGGCACGTGACTCAGCCTTTTCAAGCGCAATGCGCTTTTCTAGCGGCATACGAGGTGCCTTCTTTGCAGGACGAGCTACGCCTTCGACGCGACCACGATTTCCTGCAGGAGTTGCGCTCTCTTCACGCGTGCGTGAATCTCTCGCCTTGTCTTCCCACTTCTTAGGAGCAGAACGGAATGGGCGATCGCTACGTTCTGTAGCAGGACGACGATCATTACTGAACGTACGTTCGGTACTAGGGCGGCGCTCTTCACGTGGAGCTTGATATGAACGCTCTGGACGCTCGGTACGAACTTCAGCGCCTTCAGCCTTAGCTGGGCTTTCGAAGCGACCTCCACCAGTTTTACGGGCCTTGAAGTTACCGTCGCGGTTTCCGCGATCATTGGAACGGCTACGGCTTCCTGGCTTACGATCATTGCGAGATGGCTTTTCAGCCTCCACCGCGATTGGAATACCAGATGGCTCTTGTGCTCCAGTGATTTCATGAAGTTTTGAGTCTCCGGGGCGAACATTGTTCTCGATCAACTTCACAGCAGCGCGGTTAGTAATTCCAAAAACCGCTTTCTTCTGCTTGTGTGTTGCAAGAGTAACTACTGTCCCTGTTGCGCCAGCGCGCGCAGTACGACCTGCACGGTGGAGATAATCTTTGTGATCCGCAGGGGCATCAATATGCACGATAAGTGAGACATCATCAACGTGGATACCGCGCGCTGCTACATCTGTAGCGACAAGTGCTGAGGCGCGTCCATCTTTAAAGGCTTTAAGAACACGAGTGCGCTGACCTTGAGATTTTCCACCATGAAGCACGCCAACTGGTACGCCACTGCGAAGCATCTTTTCAGCGAGCTTATCGGCGCCATGTTTGGTACGAACGAAGAAGATTGTGCGTCCATTGCGTGCGGCGATCTGCGTTGAAATCTCATCTTTATGTTGCTGATCGAGCAACAAGAGATGATGAGTCATATCAGCTGCGCGAGACTTTTCATTCTCGAGTGAGTGAGTAATCGGATCTTTGAGGAAACGCTTGACGATCGTATCGACATCGCGATCCAAGGTGGCAGAGAACAGAAGGTGCTGTCCGCCCTCTTGGGTAAGAGAGAGAATCTCTTTAACAACCGGCAGGAATCCCATATCAGCCATCTGATCTGCCTCATCGAGTACCGTGATCATGACATCCGAAAGATCGATGTGCTTCTTTTCGAGAAGATCCATCAAACGACCAGGAGTTGCAACAATGACAGGTACGCCACGCTTGAGCGATTGAATCTGACCGATGTATGAAAGTCCGCCAGCAACAACCTGTGAAGAGAGGCCAATTTTGCGGGCAAGTGGAGAAATAACTTCATTGATCTGAACTGCAAGCTCGCGAGTTGGAGAAAGAATTAAGCCAAGTGGCTTGTGAGGCTTAGCGGTACGGCCGTTGAGGCGCGTAAGCATGGCTAGGCCAAATGCCAGCGTCTTTCCGGAGCCGGTTTGACCGCGACCGAGCACATCGCGACCTTTAATCGCATCAGGCAGGGTGGCAGTTTGAATGGGGAATGGGGCGGTCTTGCCTTCGGCTTCAAGAGCCTCGCAGAGCGCAGGGGTAACACCTAAATTGCGGAACGTAGACATAGCTATACCAATCGAGACATAGATGCGTGTCTCGTGGTGCTTATCAGTGAAGACTGACGTAAGACTCGCAAACGAACTTGTTTATGGTGACAAACAGAGGTTCTGTGAGTTGTGTTGCGGATGCAACATCTAATTGTAACCTACTTAACCAGAGCCCTTCGCCACTTTGCATAACGCAGGGCAAGCTCATCATCGAGAGGTGAAATAGCCTCACCGATGGCCCGCTCGATGAGTAAATCAGCAAATTCTGGGTTACGCGCCAGTATCGGCCCGTGTAAGTACGTTCCAAATACATTCCTATTAATTGCACCGTCAAGGGAAGCGACGCCATTGCCATTACCTTGCAAGACTTTTCCAAAGGCATTGGCATCTGCCCCGAGCGTTGTAACGCTGCTGTGGTTCTCAAATCCCGTAAGTGGAACGTCAAAGAGATCGCTTTGAACGGCTATATCACCCACCAATCTCTTATCACCAGGGGTTGTAATTACATCAAGTAACCCAAGACCAGCAAACTCTTCATCTCTCGTTGCGTATTTGGTTCCAAGCAATTGGAATCCGGCACAGATCGCTAGGACAACAGCGCCTTTATTTGCAGCACGAGCAAGTATCGATCCTTTGCGAAGTGCGGTGAGAGAGAGCAATTGTGCAGCATCTTCTGCTCCCCCCAATAAGTAAATATCGCCACTCTTGGGGAGTGGATCTAAGTATGAAATGTCAGTAATTCGTGCCTTTATATTCCGTTTTGTCGCACGGAACTTAAGTACGTCCGCGTTGCCGCGATCTCCATATGTTCCCAATAGTTCATTGTGGATTCGGATGATCTCTAGCATCACATCACCAACTCAAAGAAAGCCGTATACGCGGATAGGACCGTGACTTCGCTGCCCTGAGTAAGGGCGAAAGCCTCATCAAAGTTTTCCACGACATGCGATTCGATTCCTTCGACATGAATTCGGTAAGCCATATCTAGAGCACGCTCACCACAGACAATTACGCGGTGGCCTTTAAGTATTGCGAAGGAGACGTCCCAGAGCCACGAGGTATCAATGCCATCAACCTGCCGCGCATTAAGCACCAAGATGACATCAGTATGTAATTGAGACTGCAGCGCTTCGGTCCATGAAGCTGGGTTTTTGGTTAAACGAAAGTGTGCGTTCTTGCCGGCGATCTCTTTGGTGACGCTGCGTTCGAGTTCTAATTCTGTAAATTCAATCGGTGGTGCCCCAACCACTTCGCCAACAATATTCGCTAAAGCGGCATTGCGGTATGCGGCTGAACCTTTCTTCAACTTAACTTCGCAAATTTTGTTGGTAAGACCACAAGTGCATGAATAATTCCCACGAGTCCATGTTAAATAACTCCCACAGCGCGGACAGACTGCACCATCTGGATGCCTTCTCCCTCCAAATGAAACTCGAACAACATTAGTTGCATTTACGATCGCATAATTAATAAAAGGATCATCAATATCTGCGACAAAGACAGTATTTGTCGCTTCGGAACATTCGACGTGCCAACGATCGGCCACCCGCTTCACTTCATGCATGCGGTGCAATTGATCTCGGGTTAGATTTAAAAGTAGAACGACGGTTGGATCAGTCTGAGCAATGATGGCTGGTAGGTGCAATTCATCAATCTCGAGTACTGCATAAGGTGCGGGGGACATGAGTGCATTAGCTGCTCCCCAGGCGAGGTTAGAACCCGATCCACTGGTGGCAACGGGACCTAATTGCGAAACGATAGCTGCGACGGCTTTGGTGGTCGAAGTTTTTCCGTTGGTTGCGGAAACGAGAAAAACCTCTTTGTTCTGTGCCAAGAGCGAGATCGCTTCCGGTTCAATCGCGAGCAAGATTCGACCAGGTAAGGTCTCGCCCTTATTGCCAACAAGGCGCGATGCGGCTCCGGCGCTCTTTGCCACGAGAATCGCTAAGCGGAGTCTTGGGCTAAGCACTCACTAAGAGTACGCCTATTTGCGCAGTGAATCCCCTGCAGTCCCAGGCAGAGAGGTGACATTCCACAGTGAAATCGCCAACACTAGAACGGCGGATGAAAATGCAAAGGTGAATTGATTCTGGGTTCCGGCTAAGACTCGACCAAGGTTGAGGGCAATTACCGCGATAGCTACGGCGATAACAGAGGCCAACTGCTGCACCATATTGGTAATGGTATTTGCATGTGCCATGACCTCTTGATTGGTATCCGCGAAGGTGATGGTGTTGAAGAGGGTCATTCCTATGGTTCGGATTCCTCCCGCGAAAAGCAGTAAGAGTGTCAACCAGATGAAGGGGATAGAAGATCCGATTAATCCAAGGATCAGGGTGAGGGGTGCGCTTAAAAGTATTGAGAGAAGTAGTAGAGGTTTAAAGCGAAATTTATTCATGAGGGGAGTTGTGAAAACTTTAAATACGAGATTTCCTAGCATGTAAAAGAATAGGACTCCGCCAGCTCGCTCTGCGCTCCACCCGAATTTATCTTGGAAGAGCAGTGGTAATACAAATGGAGGGGTATTTTGCGCGACCCGAAACAACAGCCCACTGGTGCAATTCAAGTGAAACGTTTGAATCTTAAGCACGCTTAAGTCAATCAATGGTTCAGCCGAGCGCCGTAAGTGGCGAATGGTGGGTAGGCCAATTCCGATTCCCACGACGAGTAGCAGAAGGGTTGATACTAAATTGATATGAGGGGAACCCAAATTTGCTGCTGCCAATACCAGTAACCCCAAACTTAGGGCGCAACCATAGAAACCCAACCAATCTAATCGTTCCACTTTTCCGCCTGGAACGCGGGGCACAATCTTTATGCCGATCAAGAGTGCGATAAGACCTATCGGCACGTTAACAAGAAAGATCCAATGCCATGATGCGTGGGCAATGATAAATCCACCTACCACTGGCGCCACCACTGGCGCTGCCAGCGCAGGCCATACCGAGTAAGAAATCACGCGAATAACTTGTGACTTATCTACCGAACGCATCAAGATAAGGCGCCCAACGGGAACCATCGATGCCGCACCTATACCCTGCAATATTCGCATTGCAGTAAGTTCTACAAGGTTATTGCTGAGAGAGCATAAGAGCGAACCCAACATAAAGATTGCAATACTGGTGAAGAGAATTAAGCGCACCCCAAATTTATCTGCTAACCATGCCGATATGGGTATCAGAACCAGTACCGTCACTATGTAGGAAGTGACGCAGATACCTACTTGGGCTGAGAGAATATGAAAAGATCGAGCGATGGTCGGAGCGGCAATGGGAAGAATTGCTCCATCTAAAAACTGCATAAACATCAGCCCGGCTACTAGAAATGCAACCGGGCCAATCTCAAGGCGTTTGGAAGAGCTATTAATCAAGAATCGCTCGGCGCTCCTCTTTTGTTACTTTATTAAAGTATGTAGAACCTTGCTTCCAGAAGATAGCCATTGGTACTACGCCAATCGCAACAGTTCCCACACCAACCCAGAGAGCGAGGTGGCTAAGCGTTGGAATGACCTTAATGAGAACTGCGATCAAGAATATCCCTGAGAGCGCGGGCCAGAGACCGACAAGCACAAAGGTCTTGAAGTCTCTTAGTAAATAATGGCGATAGAGGACAATCACTGAAATTGCCGCAAGCGCGTAGTAGAAGCAAATTTGAATACCAATTGCCGATACCCCAGCTTGTGCGATGTCATTTACCTTTGTAATGAATTGTGAGCCGACAAAGAAGAGCAGCACAAATACGGTAGTAAAGAGAGTCGCATTCCAAGGAGTGCGGAATTTCTTATGCACATGGCCAAAAGCACCTGGCATCGTGAAATCTCTGCCCATTGAAAAGAGGGTTCTCGTTACTTGAATCATCTGTGTCTCAATCGTCGCGACCGTTGAAAGAAGTACGGAGACGATGATGAATTTACCGAACCAGCCTGGTATCAAGACCGCGGCAAAATCACTCAATATGCTGCTGCTATTGTGCAAAGTTGCATCGCTAAGCACCATATTGATAGCGATGAGAGTTAATAGGAAGGTAAAGAAGACGAAGAAGATTCCGACGATTCCGCCCTTACCGGCATTGTCCTTTCCATCTTTGGTCTCTTCATTCAGGTTAGCTGTGACATCCCAACCCCAATAGAAGAAAGCGCCTGAAACTGCGCCGATCAAAATTGCGCTTATTCCATGTGCTACAGCATATTTTGAATCAAAAGGGTTCAATGCAGCGGCAGCGACATCTGGAGTCGTGTAAGCCTTAATCTGGTTAAAGGAGAACCAGCCCCAGTCAAAGTGATGGGTATGTGGGTGGTGGAGTAGGGCAATTACATCAAATATCCAGAGCAGTCCTAGCTCTATGACCGTCATTACCACTTGCGCTTTCGCGGTGAATTTTATTCCGTAAGCGATAATTGCCACCATAAAAATGAAGATAAGCGCGCCAACAAAGGTAGTCCAGTGAACATTGCTGATCGTATTTTGATTGTTCGTGAAGAGTGAAAGTAAACCCGTAGAAGCAGGAACTGTAGATACGAGTCCAAAAATGATTGATGCGGTGACTAGGGACCATCCAGCCAAATATCCAAGGATGGGGTGAAGCGCGTTACGTACCCAGATATATGTCGCGCCCGCATTTTGTCGAACTTTTCCCATGTAATGGAAGGCAATCACTACGCCGAACATCGCAATTCCAGAGTAGAGAAGTTCTCCAGGACCGAAGAGACCCACAGTGACCGCAAGGGTGACCGTCGTTGCTGCGATCGAGTATGCAGGGGCAGAGCCAGCAATACCCATGATGGAGGACTCAAAGAGACCTAAAACATTTGAGGCTAATTTATTTTCGCCGACTTCATTCTCTTCTTGATTGTGTTTCGCCACGTAAAGACCTCCGAGTAGAGAGCATCCAGCGATGCGCGGGTGAGATATCGGCTGACCCTACAGGCTAAAAGAGGCCTAATGCGAGAGTTATCTGGTCAAAATTCCGAATTTTGAGAGGGATTTGCGGCTGAAATTACTCAGTCGCGGCAGAGGCAAATTGACTGGCATAAAGGTCAAAATAGAATCCTTTAGCGGCCATGAGTTCTTCGTGGTTGCCTTGCTCAATGAGGCTTCCCTTATCCATCACCAAGATCGTGTCAGCATCTCGAATGGTGGATAGTCTGTGCGCAATAACAAAACTGGTTCTACCCAAGCGAAGTTTGGCCATCGCGCGCTGCACCAATACCTCGGTGCGAGTATCTACCGAAGAGGTGGCTTCATCGAGAATGAGCACCGCTGGGTCGGCCATGAATGCTCGGGCGATGGTGAGTAGCTGGCGCTCTCCATTGGAAACCGATGCATTCTCATCAGTTAAGAGCGAGTCGTAACCGCCTGGTAAGCCGCGAATAAAGTGGTCAATATTGGCTGCCTTGGCTGCGCCCGCCACTGCATCAAGAGAAGGATTGGCCGAACCAAAGGCAATATTCTCTTGAATAGTGCCGGAGAAGAGCCAGGTATCTTGTAGCACCATGCCAAACTGCCGGCGCAGATCATCGCGAGTGATGTCGCGAGTATCGACACCATCCAAAGTAATCTGACCGCCGTTTATTTCATAGAAGCGCATAATGAGATTAACTAGTGTGGTCTTTCCAGCTCCGGTTGGGCCCACGATGGCAACGGTCTGCCCAGGAGCCACATCAAGATTGAAATGTTCGATGAGGGGTTGATCCTCTTTATATCGGAATGAGACATCTTTAAAAGAGATCGCGCCCGTCGCCCGCACAACCGGCACGCTGGGTTCGCGATCTGGTTCTTCCTCCGGCGCATCTAATAATTCAAAGAGGCGCTCTGCAGATGCAACTCCCGATTGCACGGTATTAATCAAACCAGCAATCTGCGCAAGCGGCATACCAAATTGACGAGAGTATTGAATAAAGGCCTGCACGTCACCGAGTGACATGGTTCCAGTTGCCACCCGATAACCACCTAGTACCGAAATACCCACGTAGATCAGATTAGAGATAAATGTTGTTGAGGGCATGATGATGCCGGACATGAACTGCGCATTAAAGGAACTTTGATTTAGATTCTCGTTGAGCTCACCAAAATCTGTAATCGCTTGCTTGCGGCGACCGAAAACTTTTACCAGCGCGGCACCAGTGTGCATCTCTTCAACGTGGCCGTTGAGTTTTCCGGTCCAATCCCATTGCGCAATGAATTGCTTCTGAGAGGCTTTCGCGATGCGAATCGATGCAAACATCGAAAGGGGTATCGCTACCAGTGAAATGAGCGCAAGAAGCGGGCTAATCCACACCATCATGGCCAACACTGAAACGACCGTTAAAACTGAGTTTAATATCTGCGATAAGCCCTGCTGCATCGACGTCGAAATATTGTCCACATCATTGGTAACGCGAGAGAGTAAGTCACCACGAGATGTGCCATCGAAATAACTAAGTGGCAGGCGCCCGATCTTCTCCTCTGCCAACCGACGCAATCTAAAGACGGTCTTCTGAGTAACGCCGGCCATAAGGTATTGCTGTAACCATAAAAACAGAGATGAGATTATGTAGAGTCCAATTGCGAGGTAAATCCAGTGGGCCACCGCGGTGAAATCTATTCCTTTGCCTGGAATCACTCCGCTCTTATTCACCACATCCGCCAAAGTGTTTTGGCCCTTGGCGCGCAGTCCAGCAACGACCTGAGCTTTGGAGAGGCCAGCAGGCAATTTGCGACCTAAGAATCCATAAAAAATATCGTTCGTTGCATGGCCCAATATCTTGGGACCAAGGGAACCAATTGTTACTGCGGTAGAAATTAGAGCAAAGACCGCGTACAAAGTTTTGCGCTCCTCGCCAACTTCGCGGAGAAGGCGCCGCAAGGAGCCCTTGAAATCCTTAGATTTTTGCGGTGGTCCACCCATCATTCCAGCCATAGGGCCACCTCTACCAACGCCGCCTGCCATGGGTGGACGACTGGCTTGTGGTGCACGCTGGCTCATGAGGCCGCCTCTTGCGGGCTCAATTGCGAGAGAACAATTTCTCGATAGGTCTCACTGTTTTTCATAAGATCTGCGTGGGTGCCAATACCGACAACTCTTCCTTCATCGAGAACCACAATCTGATCCGCCTGCAAAATAGTTGAAACGCGTTGTGCAACAACGATCATCGTCGTGTGACCCATTACTTCGCGCAAGGCATTGCGCAATTTGGAATCGGTGGTGTAATCCAAGGCGCTAAATGAGTCATCAAATATCAGGAGTTGCGGCTTTTTGACTAGAGCTCTGGCAATCGAAAGTCTTTGACGTTGTCCGCCAGAGAAATTTGTACCGCCTTGTGCAACACGCGATTCGAGCTTCTCAGGAAGTTCATCAACGAAATCACGAGCCTGTGCAACTTCAAGGGCGCTCCACAACTCTTCATCGCTCGCATCTGCTTTGCCATACCGCAAGTTCTGCGCCACGGTCCCACCAAAGAGGAATGATCGCTGGGGCACTAGACCTATCTCAGACCAGAGCGCTTCCAGCCCTTGATCGCGAACATCTATTCCATCTAGTTTCACCGATCCGCCAGTAACATCAATAAAACGAGGAATTAGATTTAACAAAGTTGATTTTCCAGAGCCGGTGGAACCGATAATGGCGGTGAATTCTCCCGGATGAGCGACAAATGAAATCTCAGCAAGAATCGGGTGTTCTGCGCCTGGATAGCGAAATTCAACATCCACGAACTCGACCACACCTAAACGCTTCTGGGGGTTTTGGGGGGTCAGCGTCTCGACCACCGAGGATTGAGTGTCGAGAACTTCCTGGATACGTTCAGCGCAAGCAGCAGCGCGCGGAATTTGAAGTGACATAAAGATTGCCATCATGACGCTGCTAAGAATCATCATGATGTATGTCAAAAATGCTGTCATGTTTCCGATTTGTAGATTACCGGAGTCAATTAATTTTCCACCAAACCAGATCACCGCTACTGAAGAGAGGTTGAGAATCATTGAAAGTGAAGGAAACATCACTGCAAAGGTGCGGGTTACCCGAAGTTGCGTCTGCATCAAATCTAGAGAAGCCTCGGCAAATCGCTCTTCCTCTTGCTTGGTCTTCACGAAAGCTCTAATAACGCGGACGCCAGCGATCTGTTCCCGCAGCACCAAATTAATTCTGTCTATCTTTACCTGCATCATGCGAAAGGCAGGAACGATACGGCGCAAAAGGAGAATAATTAAGAGTGACATTATTGGAAGGACAACTAATAATAAGGAAGAAAGTTTTAGATTTGAACGTAGGGCCATGATGATGGCACCGATGCCAGTGATTGGAGCACCGATCATCATCGTGAAGCCCATAAAGAGGACGAGTTGAACTTGCTGTACGTCGTTGGTATTTCTCGTTATAAGTGAAGGAGCACCAAATTTATTGAGTTCGCGAGCGGAGAATCCTTCCACTGCGGTAAAAACCGCACTGCGTAGATCTCTGCCAAAGGCCATAGCCACTCGAGCCGCCAGGTAAGCCAGCCAAATAGAGGCTCCCAGAACTAGAGCGCTAGAAGCCAGCATGATTTCTCCAATATGCCAGATGTATCCAACATTTCCTTTGGCAATCCCGTTATTAATGAGATCAGCATTGAGATTAGGTAGGTACAAGCTCGCAATCGCTTGAACAAGGAGCATCAAGAGAATGAGGTATACCTGCGCCCGATAAGGGCGCAGGTATTTCTTCAGAATCGCAGTGAGCAAGCGGGGCTCCTATTATTTAGATTTATGAAGCCTACTCCTGATCATGGAGGTTTCTTGAGGGGTTAAATCTCAACGCCTATGTATTTGGTCTCAAGGAATTCATGGATACCAGCGAAACCGCCTTCACGGCCCAATCCAGATTGCTTAACCCCGCCGAAGGGAGCGGCAGGATCAGAAACGACGCCACGATTAATGGCAATCATCCCCGCCTCTAAAGCTTCAGCAGTCTTAATAGCGCGCTTTAGATCAGATGAATAAACGTAGGCAATTAACCCATATTCTGTGGAATTTGCGAGCGCAATCGCTTCGGCATCAGTATCAAAGGTGACGATTGGAGCGACTGGACCAAAGACTTCATGGTTCAAAATTGGATTATCTTTCTGCACCGTTAATACGGTGGCAGGATAAAAAGCACCATCGCCAGATGGCGTTACGCCACCCAAACGAAGTTGGGCGCCAGCAGCAACCGAGGAATCAACCAATTGCGCGATCTTGTCGCGCTCTTTACGAGAGACGCTAGCGCCGAGTTGGGCACCGGCTTCTAGGCCATCTGCCATCTTGAGGTCATCCATGGCTTTGGTGAACTTTTGCGTGAACTCCTCTGCTACAGATTTTGCTACATAGAATCGATTGGCCGCAGTACATGCTGCTCCGCCGTTGCGCATCTTGGCAACCATGGCCCCTTTTACCGCTTCATCAATATCTGCATCATCCAAGACAACAAAGGGAGCATTGCCACCGAGCTCAAGGGATGTACGCAGAACCAAGTCAGCTGATTCCTTGATCAAAATCCGACCAACTTCAGTTGAACCGGTGAAAGAGACATTGCGCAGGCGTGGATCGTGCATCATGCGAGAGATCATCGCACCGGTCTTCTCGGGCATTATGAAGTTGACGACACCCGCTGGAACTCCTGCGCGATGCATAATATCGACGATCCAAATTGCTGTAAGTGGGGTTTCCGTTGCAGCCTTCAAGATCACGGTGCAACCAGCTGCTAACGCTGGTCCAATCTTCCGTGTTGCCATCGCGGCAGGGAAGTTCCAAGGAGTAATCAAGAGAGAGACTCCGATGGGTTGGTGTGTGACCAAAATTCGCTTATCTCCACTTGGTGAATGACGGAAATCTCCAGGGGTACGAACAGCTTCTTCAGCGAACCAGCGGAAAAATTCTGCCGCGTAACTCACTTCACCTTTAGCGTCTGTGAAGGTCTTGCCATTTTCCATTGAGATCAGTTGCGCGATCTGATCAGACTCTGCGGTCATGATTTCAAATGCCTTGCGAAGAATTTCAGAGCGGACGCGAGATGGCGTCTTTGCCCAGGCCGGGAATGCATCGTGTGCGGCAGTTATAGCAGCATCACACTGTGCTTGATCCGCAATAGAAATTTCGGCGATGATCTCGCCAGTGCTGGGATTCATAACTGGCAAAGAACTCGCGCCCTTTACCCATTGGCCGTTGATGAATAGATCGGTCTTCAATTGCATATCCACGAGCTTCCCCTGTCTTGGAACTTCTTAGTTAACGTTAAATCGTCCGGATGCCTTCAATACCTGTAATTTACTGACTACTTCTTCTTTCTTCGCAATTGCAGCCCGCTCCAGCACCTTGCTGATCGACGGAGAGGCCTCCCCGCCTGTAACACGCTCAATTGGACCCTTGAGATCTTTGAAGTATCTCCTTTGAATCTCATCGGCCAACCAACCCCCGTAGGAAGTTCCGATCGCACCTTGTTCGGCGATCAAGACATTGCCGGTCTTCTTAATAGAAGCTCCAATCGTCTCCCAGTCGATGCTGGCGCGATCTAGCCAACGCAGGTCGATAACTTCGCAATCAACATCAGGGTATTGCGCGACCGCTTCCAAAACATAGTTGGTCATCGCCAAATAAGTCAGAATTGTTAACTCGGAACCGCTCCGACGAATCGCTGCCTTGCCCACTTCAATGCAGTAATCCAGATCGGTCACTGGTGAGGGACCCATTGAATTGTAAAGATCAACATGTTCGAGCACGATCACTGGGTCTTTGCAGAGCAATGCGCTATTCATTAGTCCGACATAATCAAAAGGAGTAGTTGGGGCAACGATTCTCCAGCCGGGATTTGTAGCCATGACGCCGGCGGGGTCCATAGAATGTTGCGAACCATAACCAGTTCCCATAGCAACTTTGCTGCGCAATACGAAAGGAACAGCGCCCGAGCCGCCGAACATGTGGCGCATCTTGCCAATCTGATTAAAGAGTTGGTCAGCCGCAACCCACATGAAGTCCGCGTACATAAATTCGACGATCGGTTTAAAACGGCCATCGATAGCTATCCCGCCACCAAGACCAGTAAATGCATTCTCGCTAATCGGTGTGCCAAGAATTCGATCAGGGAAACGATCTTTCAGCCCTTTGGTTGCTCCATTTGTGCCACCTGCTAGGCGATGGACATCTTCACCCATAACAACAACAGAACTATCTTTCTCCATCTGGCGACCTAAGACTTTAGCGACGGAATCAATGAACTTCGCTTCCACAATTTCACCTTGATATATTGATAACTCTGAATACCGAGCCCCGTTAAATTCACTCAGATCTCCACGTACCCCTGTATTAACAAATGCTGGATCTGGCCATTCACTATCTTTTATTTTGCGCTTAGGAGGATTGGAATCAGGAATTGGCTCGAGCAAGATATTTCCGGTCTCTTCCATCAACATTTTGCCACGCGCAATCAGTGCATCAATTTCGGCTTGGGTAATCAGGCCACGGCGAATGAGATGAGATGACACCTGCAAAATGGGATCGCGCGCCTTGTAACTTGCCTCTTCCTCTTTAGTGCGATATCCAAAGGCGCTGCCCGGGAAGGTTCCACTCTGGTGGAAATAGCGATAGACATCCGCTTCAATCATGGTTGGCCCATTGCCAGCACGCATGTGGGCGACCGCTTCTGTCATCGCGATATGAACGGCAAGTGGGTTCATACCATCAACTTTCCAGCTTGGGATATTAAATCCCTGGCCACGAGCCGAAAGACGGGGCTCGCCCGTTGATTCCATAACATGTGTTGACACTGCATACATATTGTTTTCGATAAAGAAGCAGATGGGCAACTTCCATGCTGAAGCTAAGTTAAAACTTTCCAGCGTTGAACCGATGTTTATCGCGCCATCTCCGAAGTAAGTCACCGAAACCGCATCAGTGCCTGCGAACTTATGCGACCAAGCAAATCCAGCTGCGAGTGGAACGCCTCCGCCGACGATTGCATTTGTGCCCATCGCGCCAGCTTCCTTCATCTGAAGGTGCATGGAACCACCGCGACCATGGCTAAAACCGCGATCTAGACCGGCGATTTCGGCGAGGGTACGTAAAACCAGATCACGCACCGCTGGAGAGAATTCTGCACGTGGATCAAAGCCTTGGGGCTGAAGATGCGTCAAAACCTTCGCTAAGAATTGATGGTGCCCACGATGCGAGCCGTTAACGCTATCCTCGCTGCGCAGTGGAAGAGCTGATGCAACAGCTCCACCTTCTTGACCAATGCTCGAATGGACCGGTCCGTGAATGAGAGATGCTGCCGCTAATTCCAGTAAATACTCTTCGAATGTGCGGATAAGCACCATCTCAACGAGCATATTCTTTAAGAGAGCGGGCTCAGCGTTATCCCAATCCGACGGCATGACAACAACTTCTAGCCAAGGAGCGGTCGATTTGTGCTTATGATGAAGTGGCATTTATTCCTTTACCTTCTTAACAAATTTCTCTGGATTGTGATCAAAGGCTTTCCCGTTTGGATAAGTAACTAATTCGAATTGCATCCCCCATGGGGACAGG
>CAIUIT010000089.1 GCA_903899375.1 uncultured Actinomycetes bacterium | reverse complement strand
GGTCATGATCTGCTTGTGGGTCATTGGTGCATGTTCTTTATTTTTTTCAGACATGTAATCCCTTATCAATTAGGAATGGCTCTTCGAGTGGGTGAGGTTATTGAACTTTCAAGCAATTCTAGCGTTGCGAAAGATTTGTTGCTTGCTAGGCTTGGCATATGAAGAGCGTGACCGCCGAAAATCTGGTCAAAACCTATCGAAAAGGGGCTGTTCGTGCCCTCGATGACCTCAGCCTCGATGTCGAAGAAGGCACCGTTTTAGGGGTCCTGGGCCCCAATGGAGCCGGTAAAACCACCGTAGTACGCGTTCTCTCCACCCTGCTCGTGCCCGATGCAGGCCGCGCCACGGTAGGTGGAATCGATGTAGTCAAGAATCCCAAGGCGGTGCGCCAGATTATTGGTCTATCCGGGCAATATGCCGCGGTCGATGAAACGTTGACCGGCTGGGACAACTTGGTGATGTTCGGCCAGCTCTATCACCTCAGTGCCGCGCAGGCTCGGGTACGAGCCACCGAACTCTTGGCGCAGTTCTCTCTCACCGACGCCGCACGGCGCCCTATTAAGACCTTCTCGGGCGGAATGCGCCGCCGTTTGGACCTCGCCGCATCTTTGATTATTCGACCTAAGGTTCTATTTCTAGATGAACCAACGACGGGACTTGATCCCCGAGGTCGTATGGAGATGTGGGGAGTTATTGAAGATCTCGTTCGTGAGGGGGTCACCCTGCTTTTAACCACCCAATATTTAGAAGAGGCCGACCAATTGGCCGATGACATTGTTGTCATTGATCGCGGACGCGTTATTGCGCGCGGAACCTCTGATCATCTTAAAGATCAAGTGGGTGGCGAAAGAATTGAGATCGTCGTTGCTGAAGCCAATATTGATAAGGCGAAAGAGATTATCGAAAAGGTAACTCACGGACATGCAACTGTCGATCACGGATTGCGCAGGATTTCAGTTCCAGTACTCGATGGCACTCAATCTTTAATCGCGGTAATTCGCGAATTCGATAGCGCCGGGATTCATGCGCTTGACATCGCTTTAAAGCGCCCATCCCTCGACGATGTTTTCTTATCGCTTACTGGTCATGTAGCCGAGGAAGTTGTGGCCGAAGAGCCCGGAAAGAAGAAGAAGGGAGCCCGCAAATGAACGGAATAAAAGATGCACTTGTTATTACCAAGCGCCAACTCTTGCAACTAACCAGGGTTCCTGAAGTACTCATCTTTAACACCATCCAGCCTGTGATGTTTGTGCTGCTCTTTCGCTATGTATTTGGTGGCTTGGGAGTCGGTATCAAAGGCGGCTATGTACAACTTCTGATGCCAGGAATCTTTGTGCAGACGGTTACCTTCACTCTGGCAGCTACCGCGCAAGGTTTGGCTCAAGATATGGAGAAGGGTCTGATCGATCGCTTTAGATCACTGCCCATCGCTCGTTCTGCACTTGTAGTAGGTCGAACACTGGGCGATGGTCTACTCAACATCGTGGTGCTCGTTGTTATGGGGCTCGCTGGCTACTTAGTGGGATGGCGTCCAACTTCAGGGCCTTTCCATATATTCCTCGGCTTCTTGATGCTGCTCTTCTTTGGTTACGCGCTTTCTTGGGCTGGTGTTTTCGCCGGACTGATGTCGAAGGATGCTCGCGTAGTCGCCAACGTCTCCTTCCTTTTCACCTTCCCGCTGACCTTTCTATCTAACGCCTTCGCATCGACAACTTCGATGCCCAGAGCGCTGCAGTACTTTGCGGAATGGAATCCGGTTTCAACGATGGTTGCCGCTGCGCGTCAGCTCTTTGGTTTTCACAATACCTTTGGTGTAACAGCGAATTCTTTCCCGAGTCAAAATCCCATCGTGGCTTCGTTGATATATATGGTTGTAATCATGGCGATCTTTATTCCGCTCAGTGTCAGGCGTTATAAGAGCGCAAATAGCCGCTAAAAGAAGGGCTACGCATAAGGGTTTGCCTCGAGAATGGTGACCACGAAGATCTTCTTGCTTGGAGTCTCGTAATTAACCTGTTCGCCAATTTTGGCTCCAAGAATTGCAGAACCGAGTGGAGACTTCTCGGAGTAAACCTCGATATCGCCAGTGGCGATCTCGCGGGATCCTAAGAGGAATGTCATTTCATCGCCGGCCATATCAATCTTGACGACCATGCCCAGCCCGACGACTCCTGATTCACTCTCTGGAGGCGTACCAATGTGGGCGTTTTCGAGCATATGTTTTAACTGGCGAATGCGACCGACAATCTTTCCTTGCTCTTCGCGGGCGGCGTGGTAGCCACCGTTCTC
>CAIUIT010000088.1 GCA_903899375.1 uncultured Actinomycetes bacterium | reverse complement strand
TCACGGTTCGGTTGATGAAACATTTGCAACGTTGGACGATGCCGGCAACACGATCAAACGCCCTGGAAATCTCGGTGCTCCAGTTGACTTGGCCGAAACCACCCGCGTCGTTGAATTCAATAACTTGGCAGCGATGGAAGCAGCTCTTGCTCATGGGGATGTTGCAGCAATCTTGATGGAACCCGCGATGACAAATATTGGAATTGTTCTGCCTGATGACGGTTATCTCAAAGCAGTTGGAGAACTTGCTAGAAAGTACGGTGCCGTCTGGATCATTGATGAAACTCATACGATCTCGGTAGGACCTGGCGGAATGACGGCACTTTATGGATTGCAGCCTGATGTACTAACGATCGGCAAGGCAATCGCAGGTGGAATCCCAACAGGGACCTTCGGTATGACGCAAGATATTGCAGCGCGCATTAAAGCAAAGGTCGAGCGCGAACTCATTGATACAGGCGGAATCGGAAGCACCTTGGCTGGTAACGCACTCAGCTTGGCTGCGATGCGAGCAACTCTTACGCAGGTCCTTACGGATGAAGCCTTTGTTCGCATGGTGAAGTTAGGTTCTCTCTGGTGCGACGGCGTCGATGCCGCGATCAAAGAATTTGATCTGCCTTGGTCCTGTTCCCGCCTGGGTGCACGCGGTGAATATTTATTTCAACCAACAGCTCCTAAAACCGGGCGAGAAGCGGCAGATGCCGGAGACTTCGAACTGGAGCAATATGTCCATCTGCGCCTGCTTAACGACGGATTCTTAATTACGCCATTCCACAACATGGCACTGGTATCCCCTGATACAACAGAATCAGATATCAATGCCCACACCGCCGCTTTCCGCACCATGTGTGCTGATTTGGTCTCTGCCTAGTGAATCTTAAGAACTTACTTCGTCCGCACAGGACGATCCCTAGAACAAGTTGGACCGCGACTTCTCCGTGGTCTCTCAGTATTTCGCGCGTGCTTATCCTGACCTTTGGATTAACCATCTTCGGTTTTGGAGAAGCTCTTCTTATCCAATCTACGCTGGGTAACGCGCCATGGAGCGTTTTATCTCAAGGAATAAGCCGGCACTCTTCGCTCTCGCTAGGTTGGGCAACTTTCTTCTTGAGCATCTCTGTTTTACTGGGATGGATTCCTCTTAAACAGCGCCCAGGATTTGGAACCCTGGCAAATATTGTGGTGATTGCCTTCGCCTTGCAAATGGGAACAGATATCTTTCCGATTCAACATCACACGCTCTGGATCCGTCTTGCATACGTATTTGGTGGAATCGCCATGATTGGGTGCGGATCATCGTTCTACATTACTTGCGGCCTTGGACCTGGTCCGCGTGATGGTTTGATGACAGGAATTCATCGCGTCACCGGAATCAGAGTCGGTCGCGTTCGCCTTGTCATTGAAGTCATAGTTTTGAGTATCGGGTGGGCAGCTGGGGGTCGAGTTGGAATCGGGACTCTCTGTTTTGCACTTTTTATCGGCAACTCAGTGGCGATCTGGCTCGGCCTAGTTCGCCATCTTGAAAATGCCATCCAACATCGCAGGGGTTAATTTCTTAGTAAAGGTATTTTGTTGGCTGGGGTGATAACTCCCAATTACTTTCAAGAGCTTTCCATCCGCTGATTTGGTCATGAATGTAGAGCCGTGGGCAAACTTCGGCCGTGGCGCGGGAATCTCGAAATTCATACTTAGCAGCTGCGCAATCAGACCGGTCCACGCAAAATTCCCGAGCGCCACAAAGACCTTAGCGGTAGGCAGAAGTAGCTCAATCTCGTTCGCCATAAAAGGTGCGCAGGTGGACTTCTCTTCATTGGTGGGCTTATTGCCAGGTGGAGCGCAACGCACCGCGCAAAGAATGCGCGTTCTATAAAGCTCTTGTCCATCCTTGCGAGATTCGCTAATAGGTATCTTCGCTAAACCAGAGCGATGTAAAGACGAGAATAGAAAGTCACCCGAACTATCGCCGGTAAAAATCCGACCTGTTCTATTAGCCCCATGAGCCCCCGGTGCCAGTCCGACGATAATTATTTCAGCTTTGGGATCTCCAAATCCTGTTACTGGCTTTCCCCAGTAATCGTGATCTGCATAGGATTTTCTTTTGGTGATGGCGACCTCTTCGCGCCACTCAACCAAGCGGGGACAAAGAGTGCATGCGGTGATCGCTTTATCGAGCGCTGCGATCGACTTATATCTTGGCAAGGCCCCAGGCGATTCCATCAAGAATATCGGATTCCGAAGCCACAAACTCTTTCGCACCAGTCAACGTCATAACACGCGATAAGACGAGAGAGCCAGAGGTGATTACATCAACGCGCCCCGGGTGCATATAACCCAGAGCAGCGATCTCATCGCGAGTCATCGATGCGAACATCTCGGCCACTTCATGAACCTTTGCTGCTGGAATTCTGGAGAGATGGATCGCATAGCGGTCATAATCAGGCAAATCCAAAGCAGCAGCAGCAACAGTAGTTGCGGTACCGGCGACTGCGATGAGCGTCTGAGCCGCGCTGAAATCCACGTGCGAGCGCGCGTCAAGAATTGCGGCATCGATATCAACAATCGCTTCGGCGACCTGCTCAGCGTTCGGCGGTTGAACGGTGAGATGGCGCTCTGACATGCGAACACACCCAATATTTACCGAGCGAGCCGATGTGACATCGGTACTGCCCAATACAAACTCTGTCGATCCCCCACCAATATCCACTACTAAAAAGGGTGATAGCTCTTGACCCAACTCTTTGGTGGCACCGAGGAAGGAGAGCGCAGCCTCTTCGCTACCTGGGATAACTTCTGGTGTAATTCCCAAAATATCTCGCACGCCATCAATAAAGAGATCGCGATTGGTTGCATCGCGCGTCGCGCTCGTCGCACAGAAGCGAATCTTCTCGACGCCCTTGGAGCGAAGAATGGCGGCATATTCAGCGGTGACGGCCAAGGTGCGTTCTATCGCTTCAGGAGCAAATGCCTTGTTCTTATCAACTCCCTGCCCTAACCGGACTACACGCATATCGCGATGAACTTCGCGAAAATTATTCCCGTCGATATCTGCAATGAGCAAACGCAGAGAGTTAGTACCGCAATCTATGGCTGCTACTCGCATGGGCTGGTCTTCCACCAATCCGCAAGTGCAGCAAGTGCTTCATCGCCGAGCGGGTTAACTCCAGGACCTGCTGCAAGTGAATGTGCAATCAACGAATGAAGGCACTTCACGCGATCGGGCATTCCCCCCGCCGAAATTCCAGCTACTTCAGGTACGTCGATTCCTAGGGCGGCTCGAGCGGCCATGTAATCATCGTGCGCTGCATGGTATTCACCTGCGAGATCGTGATCAGTCTCAAGGCGGCTCTGCATCTCACCCATCATTCCTGAACTCTCCAAAGTGGAAATCGCTCCGGTGAGTCTGGGGCAAGTGGCATAGTAAAAAGTTGGGAAGGGGGTGCCATCAGATAACCGTGGCGGGGTCTCGACTACATCGGGTTTGCCGCAAGGGCAGCGATGCGCAATTGCATGGACATCTCGTGGAGTTCTTCCCAGTTGCCATTGGATGGCGGCGAGATCTTGCTCAGTGGGTTTATTAGTCATTTGTTCTGGCTTGTACTCGTAATTGTTGTAACCAAGCGTGAATACCAGGGAGTTCCACCTGGAACCACTCCTTGGATCGGAGCAACTGGAACTGTCTGCGCTGCGCTCGGGGCAGAATTGGTCAGAACTACGTACTCGCGCTCCCCCGGAAATACATAATGCAGACGAATTCTTGCCTGCATTGCAATATAGGTGGGATCGTTCCAGAGCGTCAACTCTTTTTCGGCTGCCTGTAGCGTTGCCTGCGATGTAGCAAGTTGCGCGCGATAAGCGTTGATCTGCGCCCGTTGCGTAAAGTAACTATGCAGAGGCGGTGCCAGGGTAATTGCTAAAACTAGAAGCACCGTGGCGAAGGCTAAGCTCCGCCCCGATATGCTTCTAAACATTTATATCCTTTTGGAATTAGCCATTAAAACGTGGGAATGCCCCACGTCCCGCGAAGAATGCCGAATCATCTAACTCTTCTTCTATGCGAAGGAGTTGGTTGTATTTAGCAACGCGTTCTGTACGCGCAGGGGCACCTGTCTTAATCTGACCGCATTCAAGGGCCACGGCCAAGTCAGCGATGGTGGTGTCTTCGGTCTCGCCAGATCTGTGTGACATCATCGTGCGAAAAGCGTTGCGGTGGGCAAGTGCAACAGCATCAAGCGTTTCTGTCAGGGTTCCGATTTGGTTGACCTTAACGAGAAGTGCATTGGCTGCGTGCTCTTTAATACCACGTGACAAGCGCTCTGGGTTAGTTACGAACAAATCATCGCCAACGATCTGAATCTTGTTGCCGAGTTCTGCCGTCATCTTTGACCAGCCAGCCCAGTCATCTTCATCCAATGGATCTTCGATAGAAACGATTGGGTAAGAACTTACGAGGTCCGCATAGTAAGCGATCATTTCATCGCTGCTCTTCTGTTTGCCCTCGAAAGAATACTTGCCATCTTTAAAGAATTCGGTAGCAGCAACATCCATCGCTAGACCAATATCTTTACCAGGCTTGAATCCTGCGGACTCGATCGCAACAAGGATGAGATCAAGTGCAGCGCGATTGCTCTCTAGGTTGGGAGCAAATCCGCCTTCATCGCCAACGCTCGTAACAAGGCCTTTTTGCTTAAGAACAGACTTGAGTGCGTGATAGATCTCTACTCCCCAACGCAAGGACTCTTTAAATGATTCAGCGCCGATGGGAGCAATCATGAACTCTTGTACATCAACGTTTGTATCAGCATGTGCGCCGCCGTTGAGAATGTTCATCATTGGAACCGGCAATGTGTGGGCGGTGGGGCCGCCGATATAGCGGAAAAATGAAAGATCAGCGCTTTCAGCTGCTGCGCGTGCTGTTGCTAAAGAGACGCCCAAAATTGCATTTGCGCCCAAGCGAGACTTGTTCTTGGTGCCATCGAGCGCGAGCATCTCTGCATCAACAAGTCGTTGATCTTGAGCGTCGTATCCGGTCACTGCTGGCGCAATTTCATCATTTACAAAATTAACGGCCTTCTGAACACCTTTGCCGCCATAACGTTTTGCGCCATCGCGAAGTTCGGCTGCTTCAAAGGCTCCAGTTGAAGCCCCGCTCGGAACCGCTGCACGAGCGGATGTTCCATCTTCGAGAAGCACTTCTACTTCTACCGTTGGGTTTCCGCGAGAATCTAGAATTTCGCGAGCGTGTACCGCATCAATCAGTGCCACAGGGTTCTCCTTTTTGTTGTTATCCTAATAAAGTCACTACCTAATTCTAGCGAGTGGATTCCCAAGGCTTCGCCTGCGTTTCATGGTCGTGGATCGCAGTGATATAGCTTTTGGTAGCCGTTCGTAGCGCTATTTCGGCGTCAATCCCTAGCTTCTGTGCCTGATCAATGATTCCAAGGAGTAGCACACCCAACTGCGCCTCGTCAGTATCGCTTGCGATTGTGACGGGATGGGCAACAGGAAGTGAATACCCATACTTATCTGCCCGATAGATCAATTTGGCGGCAAGTGCCATTGCCGGCTGGGCTAGTGGGACGCCATCAGTCGCTGAAGTCCGGCCTTTCTCCTCACGCTTCTGTTTTTCCCAATTCTCCAAGACATCATCGAAGGTCACCTCGGAGTCTGTAAAAACATGTGGATGGCGGCGGATTAATTTATCTGCAATGCCTCGAGCGACATCATCTATGGAAAATGGATCTTGCGAATCTTCTTCTGCAATCGCGGCGTGAAAGTAGACCTGAAGCAAAACATCACCAAGTTCTTCGCGCATTGCTACACGATCTTTCTCATCCACCGCTTCGGAAAATTCATATGATTCTTCCAGCAGATATTTTAATAAAGATTCATGGGTCTGCTCTGCATCCCACGGACAACCCCCTGGGGAACGCAACCGATGCATGACCTCTTGCAGTCGAACCAGCTCAGAGGTCATGATCGCGTAGGAACTACTTTGTTGGCGCTGGTGTCGGATTGGTCGTTGAAGCCGCACCTGGTGGGGCGACAGTTACCTGTGCTGAATCCCATGTGCCGTACTTTGCGTTTACAGTTACGCCCTCTTTAAGCGCCACTGCCCGAACCAATGATTGAACTGCAGTTCCTGAATTCGCAACGGCAGTACCTTGTGCTTCGACAATCTTGGTCAACGCTTCAACATAAAGGATTTCGCGTACATAGCCAGGGAAATCTTTGCTAGCCATGCTGGATGAAACTTCACCCATCTTTAGTTTCGTTGCGCTTCCCTGTTGCTTCAAGATATCGGCTGCACGTGTGCTGACCTGTGCATCTGTCACGACAATGTTGTTAGCAGCTGCGGTATCAGCCAAGAGATGCGAAATAATGTAATAGTTGAGGGATTCGGCGGTGAGTGCAGCACCGAATGCGAGTTGCATGCCAGAAGTTGAAACTGTCTTTCGTTCAGCGATAATCGCTTTAACAGTGCCATCAACTTGGCTGGCGCTTATTTTAACCTTGCCAACTGTGGCCGCCGCTACCGATGAATCGAGAAAGAACCAAAGGCCCGCTCCGGCACCCGCTACGACCAATGCGCCAATGACGCCAGCAATTATCTTCTTCACTCGGGACTCCCTAGAGATTGTGCAGGACTTCGATAGTCCAAGACAGGACAGAAGTATCGCCTACCGAGGCATTTTCTAGCCAATTTGGGGCGGAATCTCGGGCGACCAGCAGGCTCGATGTTGCCTGTTTCACAAGGCTGCCGGGATAAATCCGAAGCAGGCGCAGTTGGGCAGACTCAGGAAGCACTATCGGAGCCACCTTAAGGAACTTTCCTTGCCAGACCACCTCGGTTAAATTCTTTGCTTTAGCCAAGGTGCGTACGCGTGCTACTTCTATAAGGCTGCGTGCGGGTTCAGGAAGTTCACCAAAGCGATCCTGCAATTCATCAACGATCGCGCCCAGACCCGCACTATCTACACAATCAGCGAGACGGCGATAGAGATCTAGTCGCAACCGCTCTGAAGGAACATACTCAACCGGTAGATGCGCCGTAATTGGTAATTCAACCTTGCACTCTTTAACGCGGGGATTCACATCCACATATCCCACCTTAAAGTCTTCTACCGCTTCGCCAACCATGCGCATATAAAGATCAAAACCCACCTCGGCGATATGGCCCGACTGCTCTCCCCCAAGCATATTTCCAGCACCGCGAATCTCTAGATCCTTGAGCGCAACTTGCATCCCAGAGCCTAGGTCGGTGTTTGTGGCAATTGTGGTGAGTCGATCATGAGCCACTTCAGTGAGTGGCTTGTCGGGCGAGTACAAGAAATATGAATAAGCGCGCTCGCGCCCGCGCCCTACGCGACCACGCAGTTGATGGAGTTGGGAAAGTCCGAAAGAATCAGCACGATCTACGATGAGAGTGTTGGCATTGGGAATATCAATTCCGCTCTCAATAATGGTCGTACAAACCAAGATATCGAAATCGCGTTGCCAAAATCCCAAAATTACTTCTTCTAGTTCGCGCTCGCCCATCTGTCCGTGAGCCACTCGTATCCGCGCTTCTGGCACTAACTCTTTTAGGCGAAGTGCAACGCGATCGATACTTTCAACTCGATTGTGAAGAAAGAAGATCTGTCCATCTCTTAACAACTCGCGGTGTAGCGCAGCGGTCACTTGCTTTTCGTCATAGGGTCCCACGTAAGTAAGCACAGGATGACGTTCTTCTGGGGGCGTTGTTATATTAGACATCTCGCGAATACCTGTAATAGCCATCTCCAGGGTGCGAGGAATGGGGGTCGCCGACATTGATAACACATCAATATTCGTTCGTGCCTTCTTCAACTCCTCTTTATGCTCAACACCAAAGCGTTGCTCCTCATCGACAATAACTAATCCTAGATCTCTGAAGATCACATCTTTGGAGAGTAAGCGATGGGTGCCGATTACAATGTCAATGCTGCCATTAGCTAGCCCTGCGAGAACTTCCTTCGACTCCTTGGTGGTGTTGAAACGCGAGAGCCCGGCTATTCGAACTGGGAATCCGGCGTAGCGTTCTGAGAAAGTCTTGAGGTGTTGCTGCACCAGCAACGTCGTTGGAACTAATACTGCAACCTGCTTGGCATCTTGGACTGCTTTGAAGGCAGCCCGAATGGCAATCTCAGTTTTTCCGTATCCCACATCGCCACAGATAATTCGATCCATGGGATGGCTGCGCTCCATATCGCGCTTCACTTCATCAATAGTGGAGAGCTGATCAATCGTCTCGACGAATGGGAATGCGGCTTCTAGCTCTCTCTGCCACGAGGTGTCTTGCGAGAATGCGAAGCCCGGTGCGCTCATTCTCGCTGCGTATAACTGAATCAATTCGGCAGCGATCTGTTTAACCGCCTTGCGCGCCTTGCGCTTGGTGTTCTGCCAATCAGCTCCCCCGATTCGGTGAACAGTTGGCGCTTCTCCTCCTACATATTTGGTGACCTGCTCGAGAGTATCTGTCGGAACAAACAACCGATCCCCTGGTTGTCCTCTCTTAGATGCGGCGTACTCAATAACCAAGTACTCGCGCGATACTCCCGCAACCGTGCGCGCTACGAGTTCGATATATTGGCCCACGCCATGCTGTTCGTGAACAACATAATCTCCGGCTTTAAGTTCGATTGGGTCAATAGCTTTCTTCCGGCGTGATGGCATGCGGGCTTGATCTTTATTGGAACTGCGAACTCCGGTTATATCTTTCTCGGTAATGAGCGCACTTTTGAACTCGTGCGATATAAAGCCGTGTTCGATGGGGGTGGCTATTACGTAGATAGCATCACGAGTGAGCCCCGACGAAATATTTTTAAGTAGACGTACCGGGAGCCCAGCTTGTTGAAAGAGCTTGGCATAACGTTCAACTATCCCAGGTCCCGCTGCAGTAAACACCAGGAGGTACTTCTCGGTGAGCCACTCTTGTAAATCGGCGATCAAACCCTCGCTGTGGCCCTTGTATTCAGGAACCCCCTGCAAAGGGATACTTTGTTCACCCACAGAGAACTCACTGGAATAAGGATCGATCGAAGTCCAATGATTTGCGCGTTCTCGCAGTTGGTTGAGCGTGAAATATCCACCGCCAGCCAGTTCTGCAGTGAGGTTGATTGGAGCCTCTGCCCCGTGAGCCGCATTCGACCATGAAGCGTCGAGGAATTCCTGATTTGTCGCCACTAAATCCAGTGCGCGAGAATTGATCCGCGGTTCATCGATCAGAACAATTTGAAAGTTAGCAGGAAGCAAATCCACAATCGAGGTGAGATCACTTCTAAGCAGACCCTGCAAAGACTCCATACCGTCGACATACATTCCTTCAGCTAATTTTGCAGTCAACTCTGCAACTTCCGGGAATACCGTGGTCAGGTAGCGAGCGCGCTCCTTGATGGTGGGAGTGAGCAATATTTCGCGACAGGGATAGATCGTTACCTGCCCCGTTACCGGTTCAAAGGTGCGTTGATCTGCCACGGTAAACCAAGCAATTTCTTCAATCTGATCTCCGAAGAAATCAATTCGGATGGGATGATCTTGATCAGGTAGAAAGAGATCGAGAATTCCTCCGCGAACTGCAAAGTCTCCACGTCTTTCCACCAGATCGGATCTGGTGTAGCCCAGAAGAACTAAGTGCGAGATTAAATCGCTCATGACAATCTCTTGCTCGATATCGAGGGTCACGAGCGCAATCTCTTGAGGGGCGACCGGTTGAATCAACGCTCGCACCGACGTAACGATCACTCTGGCGCTCTCTAAAGTTGAGAGCACCTTTATGCGAGTGGCCACAGTGTCACTCTTGGGACTGAGTTTTTCGTGGGGCAAGGTCTCCCACGGAGGAAGTTCGACGACGCAATTAGGGCCTAAATATGTTTCCAGTTCATCCTGCAGCTCGCTCGCTCGCCGGGAAGAGGCAGTAACCACGATCAAAGGTGAGCGTTCGCTACGCGCGGCTAGCAGTAATCCAGTCGCCGAAGAGGGAGCAGCCAGGTGCTCGGCTGATTGATCGATCTCAATGTCAGAGAAGGCGCGCAGCAGAGTGCTCATGCCTACCTCCCCACGCCAAAAGCCCCCAATTTCCGAAGAGATGGGGGTACTTAATTAAGTGAATTCTAGCCCTCTGAGGGTGGGATGATTTACCCCTGAAACAAGCCCCCGCCGGTGTGGGCCGCAACGCTTCTTTAATTCCGCGGAGGTAACGCGAGCATGAGCAATCCCAACGTAGCCGGCGATCCGAAAAGTTATATCGCACGCGATGACCAAGCCCTGCGCAGTGATGTGCGCAAACTCGGTGAATTACTTGGAGAGACGCTCGTGCGCCAAGAAGGCGCCGGTTTGTTGGCCTTGGTCGAGTCTGTTCGCAAAGCCGTTCGCGAAGGTGGCGGCGAGGAAATTCTCTCTGACCTCTCTGTTGAAGATAGCGTGCAACTTGTTCGCGCCTTCAGCACCTACTTTCATCTGGCCAATGTGGCGGAACAAGTTCACCGTGCGCGAGTTCTGCACGATGAGCGTGAGGCAAGTGGCTCGTGGATCTCCAGAGCGGTTGACAGAATCATCCAAGCGCAGCAGAGCGGACACGAGATCACAGAAGAAGATTTACAGAAATGGATGGATGAATTTTCGGTACGGCCAGTCTTCACGGCGCACCCTACTGAGGCAGCTCGACGTTCGGTTTTAAGTAAGTTAGGAACGATTGCGCAATTGCTCGATGATAATAAAAGTTCGCTTCAAGAACGAGGTTTGGCCGAAACCGTCGATCTCTTATGGCAGACAGATGAACTTCGACTGGGCCGACCAGAACCCCTCGATGAAGCAGTAAATGCGCTGTATTACCTCGATGACCTCTTCTCAATGACCGTTCCTGATGTATTGGATGATTTTGCTCGCGAATTATCGCGCTTAGGGGTCACTATCTCTCCTACTGCTCGCCCACTCTCCTTTGGAACGTGGATCGGTGGAGACCGTGATGGAAATCCAAATATCACCGCAGCAATAACTCGTGATGCGATCACGCTACAGATTGGCCACTTCATTCGCGCCATGTTGGCGGCGCTTGATCCGCTTCGCCAAGCGCTCTCGGTATCGACACGTATCGCTGGCGCCTCTCAAGATTTGCAAGATTCGGTTGCTCGAGATTTAGATAACCTCCCAGAGATCGAAGCTCGCTTTCGCCGCCTTAATGTCGAAGAGCCATATCGGCTAAAGGCAACTGCGATCCGACATCGATTGATTCTTACGCAGCGCCGTCACGCGGCTAATGCGCCTCACCAAGAGGGTCGTGATTATGAAAATACCGCCGAACTATTGGCCGACCTGATACTCATGCGCGACTCATTGCTGGCACATAAAGGTGAACTTATTGCACATGGACTATTAGAGCGAGTGATTCGATCGGTTTCAACTTTTGGGCTCACTCATGCAACCATGGATATCCGCGAACATTCCGATGCTCATCATCACGCCCTGGCCCAATTAGAGGCTAACCCAGACTCGGTAGATGCGCAGGCGCAGAACACTATTGATACCTTTAAAACCATCAATGATTTAATTATCAAGTTCGGCCCGGAAGTCATTGAGACTTACATTATTTCGATGACAAAAACGCATACTGATGTCCTTGCTGCCGTGGAAATCGCAACATATGCAGGTCTGGTTGTGGGAGGTCACTCTAAGGTTGGATTTGCGCCACTTTTAGAAACAGTCGCAGAATTACGTGCCGCAGATACCATCTTGGATCTCTTGCTCTCTGATCCCAAGTACCGCGAAATTGTAAAGAGTCGCCACGATGTGCAAGAGGTCATGCTCGGCTACTCCGACTCAAATAAGGATGCGGGTATTGCTACATCGCAATGGGAAATACATAAAGCTCAACGCAAGCTGCGCGACGTTGCTATTAAACATGGTGTAAAACTTCGGCTCTTCCATGGTCGCGGTGGCTCAGTTGGTCGCGGCGGAGGTCCTACCTACGACGCTCTCATTGCCTTGCCGTGGGGTTCCATTGATGGACAGGTAAAGATGACAGAGCAGGGAGAAGTTATTTCAGATAAGTATGCGCTCCCGGCACTTGCTCGTGAAAATGTCGAACTGACTTTAGCCGCCGCGCTGGAAGCAACTGTTCTCAATCGCGCCCCGCGCCAGAGCCCAGAGGATTTGGCAAAGTGGAGTACCTGCATGGACCTTGTAAGCGACAATGCATTTGCCCGATATCGCGAATTGGTCGATCACCCAGATCTCCCTGCCTATTTCTACACCTCGACTCCTGTTGAGCAGTTAGGTGATCTCTTCTTAGGCTCGCGCCCATCGCGCCGCCCAGATGCCGCTAGCGGGCTAGGAAGCCTCCGTGCTATTCCTTGGGTCTTTGGATGGACACAATCGCGTCAGATCGTCCCTGGTTGGTTCGGGGTGGGCTCTGGTTTGAAAGCCGCGCGCACTGCAGGACAGTTGCCCGTATTAACTGGCATGTTGAAGGATTGGCACTTCTTTAGAACTTTCATATCCAATGTCGAAATGACATTGGCTAAAACTGACTTAATTATGGCCGGCAAATATGTCGACCGTCTGGTCGATCCGAGCTTGCATCACTTCCTGAAAACTATCCAAGAAGAGTTCGATCTGACCGTCTCGGAGATCATGCTCTTAACGCAGAAAGATGAAATTTTGGGCGATCAGCCGATTCTGGCTCGTACCTTGGGCGTGCGTGATGCTTATCTAGCACCACTACACCTGCTGCAAATATCTCTGCTTGAACGGGTACGCAAAGGTGAAAGCCCAGATAGCACGATACGCAGAGCGCTCCTGCTTACTATTAACGGAGTAGCTGCGGGACTAAGAAATACAGGCTGAGTTAAGCCGCGCCGTGACAGCGCTTGTACTTGCGACCGGAACCACATGGGCACGGAGCATTCTTAGGTGTTCCACCGCTTTGTTGGGTTGAGCCATCTTCATCCGCTGCGGTGTAGCGCAATTGACTTACTTCGGCTTGATCGGGAACTTCAAGTCCTGGCGCCGCGATTACTGGAGCACCGTTCTCATCGGTAGCCTCGACGTTAACCTCGACATGGAAGAGCAAACCAACCAACTCTTCTTTGATTCCATCCATCATGGCGGCAAATAACTCGTAACCTTCACGTTGATATTCAACAAGTGGATCACGTTGCGCCATAGCACGCAGGCCAATGCCTTCCTGCAGATAATCCATTTCGTAGAGATGCTCGCGCCACTTGTGATCAAGTACAGAGAGCAGCACTTTGCGTTCTAGCTCGCGGGTAACAGGCGGAGTAAGCGACTCTTCACGGGCCAAATACTGAGCCCTCGCGTCCTCGAGCACACGATTGAGGACGAGATCGGCGTCAAGATTTGCAACTCCTCCAACTTCAGCAGCAATAGATTGCGCCGTAATTGAGGATGGATATAAGACATTAAGTGCAACGAAGAGCGCATTAAGATCCCACTGTTCTGGGTAACCCTCGGCAGTTGCACCCTGCACATATGCGGTAATCGTGTCTTCTAAAAAGTTCTTGACCTGTTCGCTGATATCGGCGCCTTCGAGAACTTCTCTGCGCTCTGAGTAAACCACAGTGCGTTGGCGGTTCATGACATCGTCATACTTCAAGACATTTTTACGCATTTCGAAGTTCAGCGATTCAACCTGAGTTTGTGCGGAACGAATTGCATTTGAGACCATCTTTGATTCGATAGGTACATCATCGGCGATTCCAGCAGCTCCGAGGAAACGTTCAACTAATCCGGAATTGAAACGACGCATCAGATCGTCTTGCAAAGAAAGATAGAAGCGAGATTCTCCGGGATCGCCTTGGCGACCTGAGCGACCACGCAACTGATTATCGATACGACGGGATTCATGACGTTCTGTGCCTAGGACGTAAAGACCTCCTGCAGCGACAACGGTTTCATGTTCTACAGAAACGGCAGCTTTCTGTTTTGCAATTTCTGCAGGCCACGCCGCTTCGTACTCTTGCGGAGTTTCGGCGGGGTTTAATCCGCGATGTTGCAGCTCAAAATCAGCCATAAATTCTGGATTTCCGCCGAGCATGATGTCGGTTCCTCGACCAGCCATATTTGTTGCAACAGTGACAGCGCCGACGCTTCCAGCACGTGCAATAACTGCTGCTTCGCGCTCATGTTGCTTCGCATTCAATACTTCATGCTTTATGCCACGTCGCGTCAATACCGCGGAGAGCTCTTCAGATTTCTCGACTGAAACGGTACCTACCAGAACAGGTTGGCCAGCCTTGTGGCGCTTGGCGATATCGTCTGCAACGGCCAAGAATTTTGCAATCTCGGTTTTGTAAATGAGATCAGATGAGTCGACACGAGCAGTTGGCTTGTTGGTTGGGATGGGAATAACGCCCAGCTTATAAATCTGCATAAATTCGGCGGCTTCAGTCATAGCGGTACCGGTCATTCCCGATAGCTTCTCGTAAAGGCGGAAGTAGTTCTGCAAGGTTATGGTTGCCAGCGTCTGATTCTCATCCTTGATCTCGATGCGTTCTTTTGCTTCAAGAGCCTGATGGAGGCCTTCTGCATATCGCCGTCCAGAGAGCATGCGACCAGTGTGCTCATCAACAATGAGAAGCTCACCATTCATAACGACATAATCTTTATCGCGCTTAAATAACTCTTTGGCTCGGATTCCATTGTTGAGATAACCAATTAAAGGCGTGTTAACTGCCTCGTATAAGTTTTCGATTCCCAGAGCCTTCTCAACCTTAGTGACACCCTCTTCTAGAATCGAGACAGTCTTTTTCTTCTCATCAATTTCATAGTGGAGATCTCGTTGCAATTGGCCACAGATGTTGGCAAATTCAACGTACCACTTTGTCGCCTTATCAGCCGGTCCGCTAATAATCAGAGGAGTTCTGGCTTCATCGACCAGGATGGAGTCAACTTCATCTACGATGGCAAAGTTGTGCTCGCGTTGAACGCAATCTTCTAACGACCAAGCCATGTTATCGCGAAGATAGTCGAAGCCAAATTCATTGTTTGTACCATAGGTAATATCGGCTGCATAGGCTTCACGGCGTTGTGCGGGAGTCATACTCGCGAGAATTACACCAACGCGTAATCCTAGAAAACGATGAACACGTCCCATCCACTCGCTATCGCGCTCTGCCAAGTAATCATTTGTAGTGACCACATGAACGCCTTTGCCTGTTAGGGCATTGAGATAGGCGGGGAGAGTTGACACCAAGGTCTTACCTTCACCGGTACGCATCTCGGCGATATTTCCTAAATGGAGCGCAGCTCCACCCATAATCTGTACGTCATAGTGACGTTGTCCCAGGGTGCGCATTGCAGCCTGACGGACGGTAGCGAAGGCTTCAGGGAGCAAGGAGTTGAGGTCTTCTCCAGCGGCATATCGATCACGAAATTTCGCAGTTTGCGCCCGCAGCTCTTCATCGCTTAGCGCGAGAACCTTGGACTCCCAAGAGTTAACCTCTTGGGCAATCTTCTCTAGGTTGCGAATCGCTCGACCCTCGCCAGCGCGCAGAATTTTATCTAGAACAGCCACGAACCCTCATTTCAGAATTTTTTATCATCTGCCAGCCCCCTATCGTATTAGGAAAAAACACGCGGCGAGACCCCAGCCGCGAGCACCCCAGATGGGCTAATTCCGAGCTGCCCTAGGGCGCGTAACCCCTCTCGGATAGAACTGCCCGAAGTCACCAGGTCATCAATCAAGAAGATCGACTCTGGAGCACTGTGGGCAAGATGGGGGATATGGCGGCTTCGCACAGAGTAGGCGCCAGAGAGATTCTGCATGCGTTCTACTCGATTGAGATTGCTCTGATCGGCGATTTTCCGATTTACTCTCAAAGCTTCAATAACCTCAACGTCGCGAGAGGACTCTTTGGCAATACGTGAAGCGAGCGCGCGGGCCAGCAGGTACGAGTGTCGATAGCCACGCCTCCGATTAGCGGCGTGGCTCGAAGGGATTGGAATCAACGCCGCGTTTGATGGGTCACTCAGATTTGCGATCGCTCTCATGAAAGATTCAAGAAGAAGTTGCGATAAATAATTCCGCGCGAGGGAATTGTTCTTCTCCTTCGCCAAGAGGATGAGTTGAGCTAACTCATCTCCGTAGTAGGCACCTGCCCAGAATTTGATTTGTTCAATATCACGCACCACCGTGACTCGCACAATCTTTTCTTCACATGAAGTACAGAGCCCAAGACCAGATGCTTCACAGATGAGGCAGGTGGGTGGGAAGAGCAGGTGCAAAAGCGAACCCATACTCATAACTATCTCAAGCTTTAAATATCATCCTCATCAAAAGATAGGAAAGATGTGGATGATTTGTCGTTGGGGTTAGCCGCTATTGGTTCCCCTTGAATCGGAATGCCTGGCTCCTTCGGAATAGTCAACACGAAGTGCGCACCTTTGCCTGGGGCTCCCCACGTTTTGAGCGATCCTTGGTGGAGTTTTGCATCATCTAGTGCGATAGAAAGTCCCAGCCCTGTTCCGCCGCGAAGCCTTGAGCGGGATGGGTCAGCGCGCCAGAAGCGATCGAAGAGTCTTTCTGACTCGCGTTCTGTAAAACCAATTCCATAATCCCGGACACCTACGGCAACTTCAATAGCTGTGTCCACAATGGTTATATCTATCGCTTTTCCTTCGCTGTGATCAAATGCATTCGAAATCAAATTCCGAAGAATTCTCTCGATGCGACGTGGGTCGACAGAGGCAATGACATCATTCTCTGGAAAGAAGGTACGCACCTGACCATTTTGGCCAACGTGTAATTGATCAATAGATTGAATGACCAGTGATTTAATATCAACATCTTTGAGCTCTAATATCGAAGCGCTGGCATCAAAACGGCTGACCTCCAAGAGGTCAGTGAGCAGAGATTCAAATCGAGCGATTTGTGATTGCAACAGTTCAGCGCTGCGAGCTGCTGCGGGGTCCATCCTTCCCCTGCTTTCGGCAATAACATCTGAAGCCATCCGAATGGTAGTCAAAGGCGTTCTCAGCTCATGCGAAACATCCGAGACAAAGCGCTGCTGCAGCCTCGAGAGGTTCTCGAGCCTAGAAATCTGTTGCTGCATTGAAAGAGCCATTTCATTGAAGGAGATCGCAAGCCGGGCCATCTCATCTTCTCCCGAAACGAGCATCCGTCGGTTCAAATCACCTGCCGTTAACTGTTCAGCGATCTCTGCCGCATCTCGTACTGGATTTATCGCCTGTCGAATCACATACCAAGAAATTCCACCGATCATGAAGATGAGGAGGAATCCAGCCAAGAGAAGCAACTGCCCAATAAAGTCGACGATCGTCTGTTGCTCTGTCAATAGAAATACGTAGTACAACTCGTAAGGCGATTGCGGTGGAATCTCTATTGCATTTCCGACAATGATTGCACTTCTTCGGGTTCCATCCTGAAATCCAATTTCGCCGCGAATCCATCTGGCGGCTCCAAATTTTCGGACAGTGACTCGTAAGGAATTTGGAATAGATGCGATGTCAACATTTCCCGAAGCGCCATTGAACATAGCGTTCGACTTTTTCACGAGGGGTGAACCTATGAGCACTACCTCACGTGGAGTAGTGGCGATGGTGGGATCATTCGACTGCAGGATCTTTGCGACAACCGTTGGCAACTTTAATGTCGGAAGATAAAGCGTCGCATCGAGTTGACCCTGGGCATACTCATAGAGAGATTGCGCTTCGGATAACGACTCATTGGTCTTTTCACGGTAAATACCGCTCGAAATTTGGATAAAGAGAATGCTGCCAACGAGAGAAATCAGAATGATTGAAAGTAGGAAAGTGGTAGAAATGACGCGAAAGAGGATTGAACTCCGCCATTTCACGCCCAGCCATTTCATGCCTGACTCGTTCCCGCCTTATACCCAACGCCTCGAACAGTAAGAACTACCTGGGGATTATCAACATCTTCTTCGACCTTGGCGCGCAATCTTTGTACGTGAACGTTGACGAGGCGGGTATCGGCAGCGTGCTGATATCCCCAAACTTCACTCAGGAGCGCATCACGGGTAAAGACTCGACCAGGCTCTTTCGCTAGGGCGACGAGGAGATCGAACTCCAAGCGCGTGAGCGGAATCGTCTTTCCATTTCTAATAATGGTGTGTGCCACCTGATCAATGACGATGTCACAGATACGTAAGGTGGTCGAACTTTCAATATTGGAGCGCCGAAGGCGAACTTTTATTCTCGCGACTAACTCAGCAGGATTGAAGGGCTTGATCATGTAGTCATCTGCCCCGGCCTCAAGGCCTTGAACGACATCGTAACTATCGCCCTTAGCCGTCAGCATAACTATGGGAACCATCGACTTTTCGCGGATGATCTTGCAGACTTCAATTCCGCTTATGCCAGGAAGCATTACATCAAGCAGAACTAGATCTGGCTCATGCGAATTAAAAATTGTCATGACCTGATCACCCGAGTTGACTAAATCGACCTCAAAACCAGAACCGTTGAGGACGATGCCGAGCATCTCCGCTAGATCTTGGTCGTCATCGACAACCATGATCAACGTCATTAGCTGCCGTGCTCCCAAGAGTTGAGATACAGCTCTTGGGCAGGGGTCAAAGTATCGATCGATGCTCCCATGCTGGCAAGCTTGAGGCGAGCGACCTCTTTATCAATTTCAGTTGGAACATTGTGCAACCCGGCTCCGAGTGATGCTGCAGCTTTAATCAACCATTCAGCGGTGAGCGCTTGATCTGAGAAAGACATATCCATTACCGAAGCAGGGTGACCTTCTGCAGCGCCCAGATTCACAAGTCTTCCTTCAGCAATAAGGAGTAGACGACGTCCATCGGACAGTACATATTCATCGGTTGAGTGACGAATGCGCTTGTTCTTCTTTGCGGCGTTCTTTTCTAGCCATGCCACATCGATCTCAATATCGAAGTGTCCAGAGTTGGCAAAGATCGCCCCATCCTTCATCACGGCAAAGTGTTCTTCACGGAGTACATCGCGGTTGCCAGTGACTGTGACAAAGAAATCACCGATCTTGGCGGCTTCCAATGAATTCATAACTCGATAGCCTTGCATCAACGCATCAAGAGCCTTCGTTGGATCAATTTCAGTGATAACCACATTCGCGCCCATACCACGAGCCCGTTCAGCAACACCCTTGCCGCAATAGCCAAAGCCACATACAACAAATGTCGAACCAGCAATCAGACTGTTTGTGGCACGGAAGAGGGCGTCGAGTGATGATTGACCGGTGCCAAATCGATTATCAAACATGTGTTTTGTATCCGTGTCGTTAACAGCAATCATTGGAAACTTGAGAGCTCCATCTTTGGTCATCTGACGAAGACGAATAACTCCTGTTGTAGTTTCTTCACAGCCGCCCATGACTCCAGGAAGCAATTCGGTTCGAGTGGTGTGAAGCGTGTTTACCAAGTCGCAGCCATCATCAAAAACTAGATTCGGTTGAATATTAAGTGCAGAATTGAGGTCAGCGTAATAACCTTCGCGGTCCACGCCATTATGCGCAAAGACATTAATCCCGTATTCGTGCACGAGCGCTGCGGCAGTGTCATCTTGGGTGGATAGTGGATTTGAAGCACAGAGTGCTAGTTCAGCGCCGCCGGCCTTCAGAGCACGCATCAGGTTTGCTGTTTCAGTTGTCACATGCATGCAGGCGGCGATACGAATTCCGGTAAATGGCTTCTCTGCTTCAAAGCGAGCTTTGATCTGAGCGAGAACTGGCATGTTACGTTCTGCCCACTCAATCCGCTTCTTACCTTCGGCTGCCAGGGCGGCATTTGCAATGTTATGGCCTATTGATGTTTCAACTGACACAAGAGCTCCTTCAAGAGTTCAAGAACATGTCACATGCATGTCTAATAAGTGGTGGACGGATGTCCGTAGGGCTAAAGGTTACCCGATGAGGGCAAGTACCTGCTCTCTCACCGCAACCATCTGCTCTGGGGAGTTCGCTTCCACGTTGAGTCGGAGCAAAGGTTCGGTATTCGAAGGGCGCACGTTAAACCACCAATCTGGCCCCGTCACTGTCACGCCATCGAGCTCATCAATTTCATAGTCGGTCTGGAACGAAGCCTTAATGAATTCGACGCTCTGCGCTGGATCCTCTACGACGGTATTCACTTCTCCACTGGAGAAGTATCGGTTGAGGGGGGCCAAGAGCTCGGAGAGCGGCCCTTGACTATGGGAAAGTTCGGCAATCGCAAAGAGCGCGGCGAGGGCACCTGAATCCGCCCTCCAGAAGTCACTGAAGTAAAAGTGGCCAGAATGTTCTCCCCCAAATACCGCCCCACTGTCGGCCATCATCTTCTTGATGTACGAGTGACCTACACGCGAGCGCAACGGTTTACCCCCGTGCTCGAGGACTATCTCTGGTACGGCACGAGATGAGATGAGATTGTAAATAATTGAGGAACCAGGCTTACGTTTTAATTCGCGAATCGCGATCAATGAGGTGAGGGCAGAGGGATTTACAAGTTCTCCCCTCTCGTCAACCAAGAAGCAACGATCAGCATCTCCATCAAAGGCCAATCCAATATCTGCCTTCTCTTTCTTAACGCGCTTAACCAGATCCACTAAATTCTTAGGATCTATGGGGTTCGCCTCATGATGTGGAAAATTCCCGTCGAGTTCAAAGTAGAGCGGTACTAAATCAACATTGAGCCGGGCCATCAGTGCGGGGGCGGTGAAACCGGCCATCCCATTTCCAGCATCCACAACTACTTTAAGTCGCCTGCCGGTGGTGAACTCGTCGGCTTTAAATAGACCAAGTAGAAAATCGATGTACTCGTTGAGAAGTTCGCTCGAGCGGGTTTTGCCAATAGCGCCGGTCTGCATGGGAACTCCCTGGATCATAAGATCTTTGATCCGCAATAGCCCAGACTCTGCACCAATTGGACGGGCTCCTGACTTCGCCAATTTGATTCCGTTGTACTCAGCTGGATTATGGCTGGCAGTGAACATTGCTCCTGGAAAGTTGAGCGAACCCGAGGCGAAGTAGAGCATGTCGGTAGATGAGAGCCCAATCCTTATCGCATCGATCCCTTGGGAGTTCAATCCATCGGCAAATGCCGTAGCAAGCTCGTCTGATGATGGGCGCATATCCTCGCCAATAACAACGGTGGCTGGCTCCCGTTCTTCCATCAAGAAACGTGCGAATGCTGTCCCAAGGACGAAGGTGAAATCAGGTGTGATCTGCTCGTCAACGAGACCGCGAATGTCGTATGCCTTTATTACCTTATCCAAAGATTCACGTGTGAACATGGCCTAAATCTACTTGAGAAACGAGAGCTGGACTTAACCTAATTTGAGGGTAGCGCCCGCAGGTGACCGCGGCGGCCGATTTCAGGGTTGGCTGGTCCAGAGGCGGCGGGAGCGCTCTGTTGGTTTCCAATTTCACGCACCGCGTCTGCAATTGCCATCAGATCATCCTCGCTGGGCCCCACGGGATCAGACTCAGGTTCTAAGGTGATGACGTTCCACCCGTTGGGAACCGTCAATTTTTCGCTGTGGGATTGGCAGAGATCATAGGAATGTGGCTCCGCATACATTGCCAGCGGGCCAAGAACCGCAGTTGAATCTGCATACACATAAGTAAGAGTTTTTACTGCCGGTAATTTGCAGCTGGCGCGCGAACATGTTCGACTAGATCGGTGTTGGGTTCGCATAATTGAGAGATTAGTGCCTGTTCACCTAGAAGTGTTGGATTTCGTGCACCCTAGTGGCGCGTCAAAGTCCGCAGATCGGCGATAGGGAGCTCGCCGCGTGCGATGAGTTGATTGGCCAATAGGGGAAGGTAGTTGAGCCCGCCGTCAGAATTTGAAATAAGTGCTCCACCATACATCGCCTCTTTTGTGAGAGGGGTAAAGGTGATCTGGTTGAGGGATCCGGAAGGATGCCAAGGCGCTGAAGCGTCGCCAGATATCACTGTCGAATTAGCCTTGCCTTTGGAGTCAATCCATTGCGCCTTTATTGCTACCGTGCGACCCATAAAGAAGAACTGACCCGCGGCACCAGCCAAATTAATTTTAAAGTTAGAAAGCGGAGTCAATTGATTGGCCCATGCAAAGTCGAGGCCCCCTGAAATCTTCTTGGTTAACGCCGAGGCAAAAATTGGTTGGTCAGATGTAACCTCAATGCCATATGGGGTTGAGAGGGAGATCTTTGGTAGTGGGACATCTACCACGCGTTGCCGCGGGATCGTGAGCGAATCAAAACCCACTGGGGTAATAATGCCCCCACCGGAAAAGATGGTCACATGAACATTAGCGCTGATATTGCCAGGTACGAGAAATCTCATAGTAGATGCTGCCTTTGTGGCAGAACCGAACAAACCGGAGATATAACTTGTCGTTGTTGGCACTGCAACTGGAGTAACAAAACTTGCGCCAAGATCGTTTAATCCATTCTTACGGTGATCCAATAGGAAAGAGCTCACCCGCCCTGATTCAGTCACAACGTGAAGGGCGATAGATTCTTCACCAGGAACGAGGGTTGCAAGGGCAATATTTTGGGCAGAATTCGCCTTTATCGTGAGCGAAATTGGAGCAAGCGCTACCTTGGAGCTGTACGGGAATACCTGGACGACCGAATCACTCAAACCGCTATTAATTATTTCTAGAATACCTTGACTAGTAACTCCCGCAGAACCGCCAATGAACCATTGATCAATCCCGCCAACTTCACAGACTGCATCAGCCGTGCTGGCACCTGATATCGATAAGAAAGCGATCTCAGAACCCGGGTTGCCACTCACAAAGGTTGGAGCAACTGAACCGACAATAACCGTTGAGCTATGAATTTTTACCGCTGCACTTTTTCCGGTTACAACTCGAGTAGATAAATTCTTAGCTGGAAGTGAAATTCTCTCGCCACCGCCACCTAGAGCCCCTGGACAGACCACTGCAGGATAACTTCCATCAAGAACGATGTGAGCTCTAGCTTGTGGAATTAAAGTGGAAAGTAGGACCGCGCATGCAATTAAGGCAGGGGCACGCAGTGCCAAGAACACTCCCTGAAAGTTTGGCAGCTTTAATTTCATAGTTATACCAACTCTTCGAGCGGTACTTGGCGACGGCGTCGACCCGATGGAAGTGCCATGACTACAGCGATGAGCAGGGCGAGAAGCTCGAGTGAAATCAAAGCACGATGCGCGGTGCCATCAAACAAAAGTGTGATTTTGCCCGGCGTATTCGCTGAAAAGATGGGTAGTCCAGAAGGGGCATGTTGTAACGGAACATCCGCTCCGTTATCGATTAAACGCCAACTCTGGTCATACGCTTCGCCGAGCGTGATGGTTCCATGACCCGCCGCGTATCCCAGCGCTCCAATATCCCCGGATGGAATCAAGTGATTCTTTCCAAAGGGATCCGTCAACATTACTCGCGGTGAGGCTCCTACGATGCGCCAAACGATTCCGATATCCGTTGCTGACATACGCGTAAACCCGCCGACGCCGTCAATGACGCGAGCGGTCTGAATTGAAACTGGAGCTTTCAAGAAGAGATATTGAATTCCAAACTGGCCCAAGACTTTTGCTGCGGTGACGCCAGAGCCAGAAACCAATTGGCCCACTACATCTGTGATCTCAGGTGGCATCGAGGTTGCTACATCGGCGTCACCGATAAAGAGTGGGTTCCCCCGGGAAATAAAGAAGGTGTTCGTTGTGGAATGTGCAGATAGAACTAAAGTCTTGGGTTTCGCGGGGCTTTGCGCTAACGCTGAGACGAATGCGGGAACTACATCGCTCTGATCAGATTGGACCAACGATGTTGGTTGCCCGAAGAGTATCCAGCCCCCAAGAAGAATGGTGCCAATAAGTGAAAGCACGGTCGCCACAGCTACAGCGAAATGGCCAACTCCTAGATTGCGAACTCTAAGATTTGGAGTCACCTTTTCTATCGCAACCATCATGGGGGGAATAAGAATGATGGCAATCACTATGAAGATTGATCCGACAAAGACCGAGTCGGTTGCACCATGACCGGCAATATGAAATTCATTCAACAATATTGCAATGGCAAGAAGGGCTGAGCTGACCAGCGAGCTACGACGCATCGAACGAATAAAGAAGCTAAAGAAGATGAAGAGTGGAACGGGCGCAAGTATCCACCACGGAGGAGCTCCTTGGCCGCCAGGGTTAGTGAGGAGAGTCTGTACCGTCCCACCATTGGCAACTGGAATACCGGGTGCCAGAAGAAATTGAGTCGGATGGATTAAAGCGCCAAGCGACCACGGCAAGCTGAGCAAGAAAGTGGTAATTATTACCGCTCCCCGCTTGGCAATGGGGCTAAACGCCTCACTCTCAACGAGGTCGATCCAGCCCGCCGAATTTGCTGAACTTTGCGTAAGAGAAATTACTGATCTCACAAGGAGCGCGATCTGCACGAGAAACCAGAGCCCGAGCAGTAGCGGCGAGAAAGAGAGAGCCAGGGTTGCTAGCAAGGTAAGAGCGAAGACTCTGCGCCAAGAGAGTTCAACGATATTAATCATTAACGGCTGTAGAAAGATAAATAGGGGTGCGAGTAGGTATAAGACAAGGATTTCGATTCGACCTTGGTTGAGGGAAGCCCAGAGTAACGGGGTGAGAATGTAGACCAGCCCACCAAAGGTTGACGTCGATTCTGAAATTCCAATCCGTCTTTGCGCGTTTACAAAGATGACGAAGGCAAGGGTTGGGGTCAAGAGAAATAGCAATGTAATGAATAGGGATAGGTGTCCCAAAGTTACAAATGAAGCGACGCCAAGTACGGCTAACCACGGCGGCACCGATGCAGCAGATCCCATTCCAACTAGATGCCAAGCTCGTGCATAGTTTCGTAATAAATCTCCGCCAGCGGTTGGAATAAAACCTAAAGCGCCACCCGAGAGCGAACCAAACCTTGCATGAGCAGAGACGATGGAGAGAACTAATATTGTGACAAGAGCTAGCGAATCGGGGCGTAGTAAGACTCCACGAAATAGTGAAGGTTCTCCGGATGGCAGTGAATCTTGTTCATCGAACTCTTCCGAGATTACTCCGAGGTCTGAGTACGTCTCCGAAGAATTAACTTCCAGGGGATCTTGCGCACTTTTCAACTTCTGGGAAATTGTGTTGGTAACTCGATCTACCCCAGCGCGAATCTGACTACCGCGAGGAGGAATAAAAACACCCACAACCGAAGGTGAGAGCAATCGCTTCCTGCGTCGAGCGCCCCGAGCTTTTATAAGGTCGGTGGGATGAATGATCAGAAGGGCAACGGCTGCAATTTCATCGCCGGCATATCCAGGCAGCTTTGCAAGCAGATCGAAGATGACGCGTAGAAGGCTGGTGCCTAGAAGTTGAAAGGTAAGCCACGGCAACATCCATCGAGAGGAATTTGCGAGCATGACATACGCAGCATTTCTTCGATCAAGCAACAAGGGCCTATGCAAGAATGCTTCAGACACATCAACTGCCCGTCGTTCACTCGCCGATGCCTCTGCATGAAATGCACTTGCTGCTCCAACACAAATCGCGGTAAACCCAGCTACATGTGCTCGCCACCCAAAATCGACATCGTCGCGGAATAGTGCGAGATTTGGATCCAATCCACCAATCTCTTCAAACGCTGGCCGACGCACCAACATAGCTGCGGTACTTACTGAAAGCACCTCTTTAATTTCATCGTGCTGTCCTTGATTTTGTTCACGGGGTTCTAGCCCAGTCCAACGCGCACCATTACGTGCAATTGAAATTCCAGCTTCAAGAAGATGATCTCTGTCATACCAACCCAATAATTTTGGTCCGGCGATGACTACCTGAGGTCGATCATTGATTGCTTCTAGCAACAACGCAAGAGCATCCCTGGCAGGAGCACAATCGTCGTGAATTAACCAGATGCATTCATTTGCGGCATCTGCGGGATCTCGAAATTTTGGAGAGTGTTCAAGAGCAATTTCAATAGCATCGCCATATCCAATATCTGGTTCGGCAGCAATATAAGTAATACCCGCGGCGCGAAGTAACTTTGGTGATGCATCTGTAGAACCAGTATCAACGGCGATGATGCGATCGATTCTCCTCGTCTGCGACGAGAGAGAGATAATTACTTCGGGAAGCCAGGATGCACCATTGTGAGAAACGATCACGGCGGTAACAAAAAAACGAGATACATCAACCTCTGGAGGAGTTTGCTCCGACGTTAGATGCTTTGCCATTAGTTGGCACTCGCAAAAGCAGAGATATGCGAGTTAAGCAGAACGACGCTTAAGGCGACGACGCTCCCGCTCGGAGAGCCCACCCCAAATACCAAAGCGCTCATCATGTCCTAGAGCGTATTCCAAGCACTCTGAACGAACATCACATGAGAGGCAAACTCTCTTCGCTTCACGCGTAGAGCCACCTTTCTCAGGAAAGAAGGCTTCCGGGTCGGTTTGAGCGCAGAGGGCGCGCTCTTGCCAGGAGAGGTCAGGATTTCCGTTATTCGAGCCGCCGAGGTTGGTGAGGCCACCCATTCCAAAATCTGATTGAGCGGCGATCTGGCGATCTGACATACGTACTCCTCAAACTTTTCGATCTAGCCATTGCTGGCCAAACCGGCTGGATGTAATTCGACTTGGGTGAATTACACGCGTGTAATGCCTTTGAGTCAAGTCCGCGAGAGGCTATTTTTCTTCCAAATAGCCAAAAAACTGGTTCTCGGCCATAAATCCAGCAGGAATTTCATAATTTGGGGCTACAAATGTATTAATGAGGTGAGAATTGGCACCGACGCGAGCAGCTTCGCCAATGATAGATCCAACGATCCTCGCTCCATTTTCAATCGTGGCAGCCCGTGCTATGTGGGATCCAGCTTCGACCTTGGCCGAAGCGTCAACAGCGGCATCTCGCGCAATCAGGGATCCAGAACTCATGGAATACAAATCCTGGTTTAAGAGTTCGGCGAAGGCGATCGATTGTGCCCGCCCAGAGATTAGATCAGAGGTGGCTTGCAAGAGCGCAGCTGGGGTTCCAATATCCAACCAGTACGAAGAATCCAAGTAGCCCAGAATTCTTGAATTGGCTGCGAGGAGCGCTGGAAAGGTCTCACGTTCAACGCTCACAGCTCGATCCGTGGGAATTGAGTCAACCACGCTCCGATTAAAAATGTAGCAACCTGCATTAATTATCTGCGTAGGAGGATTTTCCATCTTCTCATTGAAAGAAAGTATTCGAGATCCTTCAATTTCTACAACGCCAAATGCACGCGCATCGGTAACCGAGGTGAGGTGCAGCGTTGCATCCCCATCCCCGCTCTGATGGAGATCCATTTGGGCGCCTAAATCGTGACTGCTTAGTACATCGCCATTGAAAATAACGATCGGACCTTCTCCACTCAAAAGCTGCGCCGCATTGGCTATAGCGCCGCCAGTCCCTAGTGCGCTTTTCTCAACGGCATATGAAATCTTTATTCCAAAACGCTCTCCATCTCCAAAATGGGGTTCAAAGATCTCGGCCATATAAGAAGTTGCAAGAACTATTTCACTGATTCCAGCTGCTCGCGCCTTGGCAATTTGGTGCTCCGTAAATGGAATACCGGCGACGGGAAGCATCGGCTTAGGGGTGCGAAAAGTCAGTGGTTGCAGTCGAGTTCCAAATCCGCCAACAAGCAGAATTGCCGAAGTTGGACGTTCGCGCTGCATTTTCAATTACTTCAGGATTCGCGTTGCCGCAGCGGCGATCTGCGCATCAGTTGCCGTCAGGGCAATGCGGATATGCCTCGATCCTGCTTCGCCATAAAAGCCACCAGGGGTTACCAAAATCCCATTCTCTGCGAAGAATGAAACCGAATCAATATCGGATTCACCTCGCGTGCACCAAATGTATAAACCGGCCTCACTATGCTCGATAACAAAACCTAAAGAGGCAAGAGCTGGTCGCAATGCATCTCGGCGTCGCGCATAGCGCTGCGCCTGTTGGTGCACATGAGTCTCATCTCCAAGCGCTGCCACCATTGCTGCTTGAACGGGAGCGGGTACCAATAAACCAGAGTGCTTGCGAATTTCGCGAATCTTTGCAATCAAGACCGGATCCCCGATGATCATTCCGCCACGATAACCCGCCAGGTTAGAGCGCTTTGATAGCGAGTGCAGAGCGATGAGATTTTTATTATCTCCCCCCGCTACCTGGAGAATAGAAATGGGTTGTACGCCATCAACTTCAGCGGGAAAATTGAAGTAACACTCGTCGCTAGCGATCGTCGCACCGGTTCGGCGAGAGTATGAAATTACCGCTTGTAACTCTTCCCGAGAGGAGATGCGTCCAGTTGGATTTGATGGTGAATTGATCCAGACAAAATCCGAGGGTGGCCATGTGGTCGCATCGAAATCAACGGGGTGATGTTCTGCCTTAGCCAATATCGCACCTACCAAATAAGTGGGATAAGCGATCTTCGGGTAAAGAACAGCGTTAGCTTCTAATTGCATCGCTAAATTTGCCACGACCTCTTTGGAGCCGATGCTCGGCAAGACATCAAATTCGCCCGTCACCCCCAAAATATCGGTGGCCCAAACCCTCATCGCAGCTCGAAGAGCAGGAGAACCAATCGTGAGTGGGTATCCCGGAGCATTTGCCGTTGCCACTAATGCGGCTTGAATGAAATCTGGGGTGGCATCAACCGGAGTTCCTACCGAGAGGTCGATGATCCCATCTTTAAATTCCCGTGCGCGCGCGCCATAGGGAGCCAAAACATCCCAGGGAAAATCCGGGAGCTTGATTCTTTACGCTCCAGCCTTAGGGAGAGCAACAACAAGTGGGTGATCAGAATCCGATGCTCCAACTTTGCTGGCCCCACCGGGTGAACCAATGGTCTGGAAAAAGGCGGAATTAATCTCGCTGTACTGCTTCCAGTCCGCCGGTACATCATCTTCATAATAAATCGCCTCAACCGGACAGACCGGCTCGCATGCTCCGCAATCCACGCACTCATCGGGTTGGATGTAAAGCATCCGGTTACCCTCGTAAATGCAATCGACGGGGCACTCTTCGATGCAGGACTTATCTTTGACATCAACGCAAGGCTCAGCGATTATGTAGGTCACGTCAATCCTTTCAAGTAGCGGTTCCATTTAACTGCGGAAGAATAATAGGTAGAGAATAGTGGATACCAGAGAGAATAATTGCGTGAGGGGGTTCCATGAAGCCACTGCCTACTCTGGCACAGATTGGGCAACGGGTGAGTCTGCGCCTGCATGACCCAGAGGGCGGCTTTCGCGACCTCCTAGGCCATCTGGTGGCAGTTAATCAGGTACGTAAAAAAGATGGCCAGATAGTCACCTTTGACCCGGACCGGATATCGCTCTGGAAAGTTGTTCCCTCAAATCCGATATTTACCGGCATCTTTCTCTATGACACCATGAGCCGAACTCAACGCGAATTAACGATCAGCGATGGGAAAGCCTTACGGATGTACTGCTGCGGCCCCACGGTCTATCGCGATGCCCATGTCGGCAATCTGCGCACCTTTCTCTTGGGAGATTTGATAATGCGCCTGGTACGGCTTGATGGGCATCGAGTCCGCAGCGTGCAAAATATTACCGACGTTGGTCATATGAGCGAAGACATCAACTCCACGGAAGAATTAGAAGACAAGATTCTGAGTCAAGCCAAGGCAGAGCGCAGGGATCCCTTTGATGTAGCGCGATCCTACGAAGCAGGTTTCCATCAAGATATAGCTAGGCTAGCAATTTCTACTTCCGATATCTATCCCCGTGCTAGCGAAAGTATTGAGCTAATGCATCGGTTAATTGAAAAGTTAATTGACTCCGATCATGCATATATAGGTGGCGATGGATCTGTCTACTTCTCTGCTGGCTCTTTCGAAAGCTACGGCACTCTCAGTGGAAATAAATTAACTGAACTGATCCCCGGCCATCGCTATGAGTACGAAGAAGAAGATGACACCAAGAGATTTCACGCCGATTGGGCGCTCTGGAAGGCGGCTGGTAGTCGAAGCGAAATGGTCTGGGATTCTCCTTGGGGACGCGGATTTCCAGGGTGGCACATCGAATGCTCCGCCATGTCCCTGCACTACCTCGATAATCATGTCGACCTACATCTTGGCGGAATCGATCTGCGTTTTCCCCACCATGAAAATGAACGCGCGCAGAGTAACTGTGCATCGAGCAGCGAAGAGACTGATCATTGGGTACATGGAGAACATCTCCTTTTCGAGGGAAGAAAGATGTCGAAGAGCTCGGGGAATGTTGTACTACTGGACGATGTAATCCGCAGGGGTTTTGATCCTCTTGCACTGCGCTTAGTCTTCTTAGAGAACAAATATCGTAGCCAGATGGATCTCACCTGGGATTTGATCAGCGCTGCTGATTCCACGATTGCGCGTTGGCGAAATAAATATCAAGAGTGGTCAAAGTCCGAAGCCCACAACGATCCAGAAGCTGTTGCAGCAATTATTGACTCGATCTATACGCTCTTGCGCGCTGACCTCGATACCCCACGCGCACTTGTAAAAATGCGCACCTTGGAGCGCGATCCTTCCATTTCAGATTCCTGCAAAGCGCAAGTATTCGCAGAGGCGGATAAATTCTTCGGACTCGATGTGACCCGAACTTATATAGAGTTGGAATTGACTCCCGAAATACAACTCTTAATTACCCTTCGAGCCCAAGCACGCGAAGCAAAGGATTTTGCACGCAGTGATGAACTCCGTGATGATCTTGCAACTAAGAAGATTAAAGTAATAGACGGTCCAAATGGCCAGAGCTGGGAAGTTATTCCTTAGTTCCAGCAAAAAGATCTAGTTCGCGGCCATTCTTGTCGTACGGTCCACTCCCCTCGCCCTTTACGCGGATATAAAACTCGCTGCCCCCTATTCTGGTGGACAACCGCTTGGAAAATTTAAAGAGATCTCCATAAATTATTAACTGAGTTTTATGGGCTTTTAATGCCGCTAACTTTTGTGGAAGAAATTTTTGCCCGTCGTACTGCGTCGTAACCACTGCGTCAGCTTTAACAAATGGAAGGGCCAGCCATTGCGCAGGTACATAATTAAAAAATCGTATAAGAATCTGTATAAAGAAATTGCTGCTCCGCAAACTTCCATGCAAGGCAGAACGCGGAATGGCGCTCCAATAGATCTTGGAAATCTCCCAAGGTTCACCCGAACCAAATTCAGGGTCTGCTGCAAGTTCGGCGGCGCGCATGGCAATCTGGTGCGCTTTGATGTGATCTGGATGTCCGTATCCCCCCTGTTCATCGTAAGAAATCAGCACCTGTGGTTTGCGATCCCGAATGATTGCAACCAATCGAGCTGATGCTTCATCAAGATCTGCCTGCCAAAAAGAGTTTGGTCTTTGGTTTGGAGGGGTTCCCATCATCCCGCTATCTCGATATTCACGCTCCGGAGCTCCTAAAAACTGGAAGTCAGTGACGCCCAACTCGTTCATGGCGGCCGCCAATTCTCCTTCGCGGTACTTACCTAGCGAATCTTCCTGCGCTGCCGCGAGATGGGCTAGGGAAGGAACTAGAACCTCTCCCTCCTCGCCACGAGTGCAGGTTACGAGGGTGACTGCCGCTCCTTGCGAGCGATAGCCAGCCATGGTGGCGCCGTTATTAATGGTCTCGTCGTCGGGGTGCGCATGCACTAACAGAAGTCGATGGGAAGGCAATTGGTTCATGCCCTCATTATGAATGATGAGATACCATCATGCGAATGAACGAGGAAAAAGTCCGCTTACCCCGCGATGAACGTCGGGCTACGCTCCTGGCCGCCGCCTTGGAAGTATTTACTGCGGTGGGTTATCACGCAGCCGCCATGGATGAAATCGCAGATCAGGCTGGGGTAAGTAAACCCGTTCTCTATCAACATTTTCCCTCAAAACTCGATCTCTATCTTGCTGTACTAGATATCCACTGTGAATACCTGGTCGAAGACATTCGCACCGCAGTTGGCTCTACAAAGGACAATGCAGGTCGAGTTCTTGCAACGGTCAACGCCTATTTTGATTTCATCAATCGTGAAGGTGAAGCCTTCCGTCTCCTCTTTGAGAGCGACATGGCCGTTGTTCCCCAAGTACGTGAACGACTCAACCGGATGTCCTATGACTGCGCTTTGGCCTTTAGTCAGGCAATCACAACCGATACCGGAATTTCGCAAGAATCTGCGATGATGCTTGCAGTCGGACTCATCGGCACAGCGCAGACCACTGCACGCCACTGGCTGGCGCGCGATGGAAAGATTGATCGAGAGTTGGCTGTTAAATTGGTGGCGAGCTTGCAGTGGCGGGGAATTTCAGGTTTCCGCAAGATCTGAAGAGTACTAAACTCAATCCATGAGTAAAAAAGATAGCGTGACATCAGTTCGGGTAGGAATCAGCGATAGCTCACACGAGTTGCACTTTGAGACCGCTCTTGCAAGTGAAAAAGTTGTGACCCTTGCTAACGAATCAATTTCAAGCGGCACAACGCTTCAGCTCCTCGACATAAAGGAACGCACAATCCTGGTTCCCGCTGGCAAAATCTCATATATCGAAATCGGAGATTCCTCTGACCAAAAAGTTGGGTTTACCGCCGTATAACTCGACGTTGATTCGCTCGCGACTCTAGCTTTTCAAACTCTGCAGGATCGGTATGGAACTCTGCCAATTGATTGAGTTTTCCATTCCCGTGATAGTCGCTCGAACCGGTTTTAGCCAGATCGTATTGATCTGCAATATTAGATAGCAACTCTCGGTTCGGTAGAGTGTGATCTCGATGAAATACTTCGATTCCATCCAGACCCGCTGCAACATAACTTTCAAAGCTCGCGGCCGAAACTACTCTGCCGCGTAGTGATGACATAGCATGAGCGATCACCGCTACGCCGCCCGCCTGCTTGATTAATCCGATGGCGACTTCTGGAGTTGGCGAATAATGGGCAACATAGAATGGCGAATTGTTGTGCAAGACCTCTGCAAAGACCTCTTCTCTAGATTTCATGTATCCCTTTGCAATAAGAGCATCTGCTAAGTGTGGGCGCCCTAAGGTTGCTCCATCAGAGAGTTGTGCTTCGACATCTTCCATTGTTATTGAGTAATCTGCAGCGTTCAAGCGCGCGATGATCTTGTGCATGCGGCCAATTCGATTATCTCGAGTCTTCGCCATCATAGAAATGAGAGCTTCTTCAGTGCGATCAAAGAGAAGTCCGAGCATATGAACGCTGATTCCATCGATTGTCTGACACGATATTTCCGAGCCCAACACCAGCGATAAACCAGGGCGGAGTTGATTTGTCGCCTCGTCCCACCCCGCGACAGTGTCATGGTCAGTTAAGGCTATGGTGGTCAGTCCTGCCGCATGTGCCTTGTTGATTAATACACTGGGAGTATCGGTGCCGTCACTAAAATTTGAGTGGGTATGTAAATCAATCATTGTCGCTCTTGTTTCGCAGAACAAAGATGGCACAACCAATTAAGAGACCAATGATCCCCGGAATCGTTCCAGCTGATGGTTTTTGATTGAGCCAGAACCATGCGATGATGGCAGCGACTGGAACCTCGAAAAAAACGATCAGAGAGACTACGACTGGCGATACCCTCTTGAGTGTCATGTTGAAAAGCGTGTGGCCTAAAATTTGTGCGCCAAACACCAGGCCTGCCAAGTAAACCCACTGCACTGCGGGAAAATGCAAAAGTTGTGAACCTGAAAAGAGGCTTACAAAGAGGGTCGTCACTGCGCATGATGCAAAACATACCGTTGTGTATGTCGAAGTTGCGAGAGATTTTTGAACGCTAGAACCGATGATCACATAGGCTGCCGCTAGCGCACTACAAAGAATTCCACAGAGATCGCCGATAAAGGCCCGAGTCGACAGTGAGAAATCCACACCAGTGATTAATAAGAGTGAGGCAAAAGCGAGAAAGATTCCACCCAACGATTGCGCCGAAATTCGAGCTCCACGAAATTTCATGTAAAGAACAGAGAAGATTGGTTGCATTGCCGCAAGAGCCGTGCCAGCTGCGACCGAGGTGAAACGCATGGCGGCGAAGAAGGCCAGAAAATGGGCCGCGAGAAAGACTCCGGCTAATGCCGATATCGCTATGAGGCGACGGTTTCTCCGCTCAAAGATCTCGCCAGATTTAATGGCGAAGGGAGCCATAATGAGCGCTCCCCCAAGATTGCGCCAGAAGATAAGCGTTGGAATAGGCATCGAACTTTTAGCGATGAGAGGTCCTGACGATCCGATTCCCAAAACTCCACCGATGAGAAGCGGAATATCCCTTCCTTGCGGAAGGGCTGTGTGGTCGTGCGTATTTACGCTCACAAATTAAAGATAAACCAGAATTGGGCTAGCACGCAGACCGCAACGATCGCAATAATGGCGCCATAAAGCGTCAAGGATCGTTTACCGGCAACAAATTCCCCCATGAGTTTTTTATCGCGCGCAATACCGAACATATATGCCAAGAGCGGCAGCAGGAGGATTGCATTCAAAACCTGGGAAGAGATCAAAATCCAGATGAGCGAAACACCTGGAATCATAATCAAACCACCTGCCACCACCGTGATTGCAGCGAAGGTGAGATAGAAGAGTGGAGCTTCTTCAAATTTGTCATCGAGCGCAGCAGGAGAACCCGTCAAATCCCCAACCGAATATGCAGTAGAAAGCGGCAATATCGAGGCGGCCAGTAGCGCAGCCCCGATAATCCCTATCGCAAAGATATCTTTAGCGAGCGTTCCGGCCAACGGTTGCAGAGCACGGGCAGCTTGCGAAGCATCGGTAATGTTGGTGATGTGTTCGTGATTAAGCGTCGCAGCACAAGTAACGATCACGAAGAATCCAATAATTCCGGTGAGGGCTGAACCCACCCATACATCGGCACGCAACAATTTAAGATCTGCTCGCGTCAGGCGTTTATCAACAGCATATGACTGAATAAAAGCCAGACCCCAAGGGGCCAGCGTTGTTCCAAGGGTTGCGGTCGCAATATTAACGGCGTCACGGGTGAAAGGCATCGATGGAACGACCATGCCGTGAATTGCCGCACCCCAATGTGGATGAGCCATAAAGCCTGCAATTATGTAAGAAATAAATACAGCAGATAGAACAAAGAAGACGCGTTCTGCCTTTTTGAAAGTTCCGCGAAGGACCAGAGCCGAAATTAGGAAGCCGGTAAGTGGAACCGTGATGTATCGAGAAATTCCAAAGAGTTGTCCTGCCGCTGCAACACCTGCAAATTCTGCGGTCATAGTTCCCACGTTCGCCAGGATCAACGCTACCGCGCTAAAACTTCCGGCTCGCGCTCCATATTTCTGGCGAACTAATCCGATAAGTCCTTGACGGGTTACTACTCCAATACGCGCCCCAAGATCTTGAAAGACAATAAGTGCAAATGTTGATACGACGAGCACCCATAGCATGCGGTAGCCATATTTGGCTCCCAATTGTGAGTACGTCGTGATTCCAGCTGGATCATCATCAGAAAGCCCAGCAATTACTCCAGGACCCATCACCGCTAAAAAGGCCGCAATTCTCAGTTTGCGGCCGCTTGGAATAGTTATGTTGCTCATGAACGAGTTACCCCGCCCTGCGTAAAGCGATTTCTATTTTTGGAGAGGGCATCGACAAGATCATCGGCGAGAATTCGACCGATCGGCTTGTTCTTTTCATCTATGACGATAATCGATGAACCACGATTATTAGAGAACTCTTCAACGACTTCATTAATCGGGGTTTCGATTGTCACAGCAGTGGGAAAAGGTTTTGCCATGAGCCCAGAGACGAGACTAGAAGGAGCGGCGCCAATTAACTCGACTGTTTGAATGTGATCTAGGAGTTTGCCCTTGCTATCGACTACAACAACTCCATCAGAGCTTTCGCGCTCTCGATTCTCAACCAATAATTGCAAAGCGGTCGCGACGGTATCAGTGCCTTTAACTATCAAGATATGGGTGGTCATTATGCCGCCAGCCAGCTCTTCATCAAAGGAAACTAATTCGCGCAATCTCTTGGCGGTTCCAACTTCCATGGCTCCCAAAATACTTTCGCGGTGCTCTTCTTCAAGGTCACGCAAGACTTCTGCCGATTCATCTGGCTCCATGTGTGCCAAAAGTTTGGCCGAGCTCTCTGCAGTTAAACCACGGAGCAGACCTTCAAGTTCGTCATCTTCCATCTCTTCAAGCACATCAGCAGCCAGCGCTGGGTCCAACATCTCAATAAGCGCACCTTGCTCACGACCTGCAAGATCTTCGATGAGATCGGCTAAATCAGCAGGGCGTAGTTGGCTGAGCGCTGAACGCGTTGCAGAGGTGCGAACAACTCCGGGGGAATCCGTCAACGATGCAACAGATGCCCAATCGAGTACGTGATCTGGGGTTGGCCGACGCGACAATGATCCTGGAAAGAGGCGGCGCAAGAAGGACATAAATGAAATATCTACCCCGACAACTCGAATCTCTTTATTGAATGGCGCTAAATAGAGATCAGAGGTGCGCACCACCCGCAGCCCATCAACGTCCACGATCTGGTGATCCAGGACATCGGCATCCAGAAGTGATTCACCGGGGCGTCGAGAAAATGTTTCGAGATTAATCACTGCTGAAGAAAGAGTAATTGAACTTGGAGTGAGCACCGATATGCGAGCTCCGTTGATAAACGACTTGCTATTTGCAATCTTGACTATTAAACCCGAAACCGGTGGATACGTTTCTTCGCCATGTCGAACAACTACGTCAACGAGGCGACCTATCTCGCGACCGTCAGGTCCAAATACTGGGCGGCCAATCAATCCCGCAAGTGAGACCAATGAATCTCGAACACTCTTGCGCGATATTAAGAGATCGCTGCGCCCGACTAGCCGCTTTGCAACGGTATTTATCGAGGCGACAGGAGGACGTTTCACCCCATCAGTCTACGGGCTGACCCATGGATCAAGGATTAGGTGTGCAGCGAAAGTGGTACCCCAACCAAGGAACGCGGACGAACCATGATTGCGGCCAAGAGTTCATCGAATGTTTTCTTCATAAAGCCATCAGGCGCCTGGAGATAGGCGGGGGTTCCGTGATCGCCGCCATCACGAAGCTGAACATCGAAAGGCACCTTGGCTAGCAGAGGAACTTCTGATCCCACAAGAGCGCTCAACCGTCTGGCTGTTTCAGCTCCGCCTCCTGCGCCAAAGAGCGCGATCGGCTGACCACAATGCGGACAGGGGCTTTCGGACATATTTTCAACCACTCCGAGAATCCGTTGCTTCATCTGGAATGCAATTCTTCCAGCGCGCTCGGCAACTTCGGCCGCAGCAACTTGTGGAGTAGTCACAACAAGAATTTCAGAGCGCGGAATTAGCTGTCCAAGAGAAATTGCTATATCGCCGGTTCCAGGCGGTAGATCCAATAGAAGTAGATCTAATGCGCCCCAATAGGCGTCCGTCATCAGTTGCTCCAGAACTCGATGGAGCAAAGGGCCACGATATGCAATGGGATCTTCGCGATTGGGTTTGAACATCTCCATAGAAACTATTTTGACGCCATGATTTTCTACCGGAATGAAAGTCTGATCCAGCGCCGTTGGTCTCTTATCCAAGATACCCATGAGGCGAGGTATTGAATGACCGTAAACATCCGCATCCAAAATGCCTACGTTTAATCCGCGTGCGGCTGCGGCAACAGCAAGATTGGCGGTAATAGAAGATTTTCCAACGCCTCCCTTGCCCGAGGCAATACCGATTATGCGCGTGAGAGTATCGGGTTGTGCAAATTGGTTGAATTTCTCGCGACCACCGCGCAATAATTTCTTAACGCCGTCACGTTCTTCATCACTCATAACTCCAAAATTAATAACAACCGAATCAACGCCATCGATTGCGCGCAGTGCTGAATCAATATCTGATTGCAGACGGTCGCGCATCGGGCACCCACTGATCGTTAACTTGATGCCGATTGTGGCCACACCATTGGCGACCTGCACGGATTCCACCATGCCAAGATCTGGCAAAGGTCGGTGCAGCTCAGGATCGTTCACTTGCGAAAGTGCTTTATGAATTTCAGTAACTATTTCCTGCGTCATGAGAGCACTCTACGACCCTATTTGGAGGCGATGAGTACGATCTGGACCGACTTCGTCACAGTCCCCCGTTGATACTTGAGGGTCACTGTGTCTCCTATCGAATGTGAACGGATCGCCACAATCAGGTCATCTGCGACCGAAATGGCATGTCCATCGATAGCCAAAATGATGTCACCTGGTTGGAGTCCGGCCTTGGCAGCAGGACCGCCCGAAAGTATTGAATTGGTTGTGGTCGCGATCTTTGCACCAGGTCCCGCAAAACTTGAGTCCAGTGACATTCCAACTATTGGATAGTGCGACGTACCAGTCTTGATCAATTGGTCTGCGGTCTTCTTAGCCTGATTAATAGGAATCGAAAATCCCAAGCCGATAGAACCGGGTTGTCCTGAGATCGAATTTCCTAGGGATGCAATTGCGGAGTTAACGCCGATCACCGCACCAGTGGAATCCACCAAAGGCCCACCAGAGTTGCCTGGGTTAATGGCAGCGTCGGTTTGAAGTGCATCGATAAATGAACTCTCTCCTGCGGTGTTATCTGAACTAGTGGTCACTGGGCGATTCTTCGCAGAAATAATTCCCGATGTGACCGTACCCTGCAGGCCAAGTGGCGATCCAATTGCAATAACAGGATCACCTACTTGCACATTGTCGCTATTTCCAAGCACAAGGGCAGGGGCACCAGTTACATCAATCTTGAGAACAGCCAGATCATAAGAAGTATCGCGACCCACGAGCGTCGCTGTGTATTGGGTGTTATTAGAAAGCTTGACTGTGATTGGAGTTTTAGCGAGGACCGCGGCTTCGACCACATGGTTATTTGTGATGATGTATCCATTGGATTGGATAAAGAAACCAGTGCCGGTATCTGTTCCAGTGCTGGTGCTTGAATCAACCTCGACCACAGATGGCAAGACCCGTGCGGCAATCCCTGCGACCGAGTTGGGTGATCGACTGATAATAGAATTTGATGTGATCAGATGATTTGAACTATCAAAGGCGGCTTTCCCGATAAGTGCTCCTGCTACTCCTGCAATCAGAGACATCGCAAGTGCCATGTACCAGGTGACTTGAACTACTCGCTTGAGTGGAGCGATCGGTGCGAAGGTAGATGCCATCGACTGACCATCAGAGACCCACCACGGTGTTTGCGTTGGGGTTTGAGATTCAGTGTGTGAAGATATTGGTTCGACGCTGGCGGGTGTTTCTGCTTCAGACATTGTCACATTATAAGTGAGTTAAAGCTTTGTTGCCATAAGTACGCCGCCGCCTAGCGGCAAAACTATTGAACTCCAACGCGTATCCTCTTTCACCGCTCGAATGCCATCTCGGCGTGAAATACTCTCAAAGTCCCGCTGCGTTGGATCGGCTACCTTGCCACCGCTAAGCGCATGATCTACAAAGAGGATCCCGCCGGGGCGAAGAAGGCGATGAGACTCGTGAATCAGATCCAGTAAGTCAGATGCAGGCCTGATCACCACGAGGTCATAATTGCTATCTGCAAGTTTGCCGACAACTTCCATAATAATTCCTGTGATTAACCGAAAACGTTGAGTAGAAACTCCAGACTCTTCAAAGACAGAGCGTGCAGATGCAGCATGCTCGCGCTCGGTATCGATTGATGTGAGAACAGCATCTGGACTGGCGCCCGCAAATAACCAGAGCCCGCCGACTCCTGAACCCGTTCCAATTTCAACGATGGAACGTGCCTTAAGAGATTCGACAATAAAACGAAGTAATCCACCTACAGCCGGAGTTGGATCGAGAGTTCCTAACTCCTCCGCATTGTTGCGGGCCTGCTGCATAAAGATATCCTCGCGAACGTACTCTTCAGCAAATGCTGACATATCGCCGCGGTTACCTATCATGAGAGAGATGCTAGCCACTCGATGAGCAAACGGGTGCCAAATCCAGTCCCACCTTTAATAACTTCTCCAGAATCGACCTCGGATCGGGCTGGGCCGGCGATATCGAGGTGTACCCAGTTCTGCTTTCCAGCAAAGTGTTCTAAAAAGAGCGCTGCGGTGACTGAGCCAGCACTGAAATCCATCGCAGAAGCATCATGGTTGAGATCAGCAACTGGACTAGCCAGCGAGGGCAAATAATCATCTTGCAAAGGCATGGACCAGACTCGATCTCCGATACGTTCGCCAATCTCGTGCAACTGCGCAGTTAAGGATGCGTTGCGTGAGTACATCGCTGCGTATTGCTTCCCAAGTCCAAGAGTTGCCGAACCTGTGAGGGTGGCAATATCCAATAGGTAATCTGGTTTTAGTTCCAGATCCGCATAGGCAAGGCCATCTGCAAGAACTAATCGGCCTTCAGCGTCTGTATTAATAATTTCTACAGTTGTTCCGCCATATTGCGTGATTACATCTGAGGGACGCTGTGCCGTTCCAGAGACCATATTTTCAGCGCACATCATCAGCGCCGTAATTCTCACCCGAGGTTTGATCTTTGCCATCGCGACCGTGGAGGTCAAAATTGCGGCGGCACCTGACATGTCGCTCTTCATCGGAATCATAAGATCATATGGGCGTTTCATCGACAGACCACCAGTGTCAAAGGTGATCCCCTTGCCAACCATCACCACGTGGGGCCAATTCTTGCTTCCCGCTGGCTGGTAGCGAACTTCGATGAGCCGTGGAGAGGAACTGGGCGATGAGTTGCCCACTGCACGCAGGCCGCCGAACTTATCGAGCTCGCGACCCTTTTTAACAATGACAGATAAATCTGAGTTCTTTGTCTTGCGCACGAGTAGCTTCGCTTGTTCTGCAAGCCACGCTGGGTTCTTAATATTGGAAGGAGTATGAATAAGATCGCGACTGCGCCAGGTTGCCTCTGCCAGAATGGTTGCACGCTCTGCTACAGATGAAAGTTCTGCATCAAATGTAAAAGATGTAACTCCTTTTTCGCGCGCGCTCTTGTCGCTCTTGGAGTAATCGCTCTTTAGATTCCAACCGTATTGTGAAAGTGAGAGTGCAACCATATGGGCGAGCGCAGGATCGTATTCACCGGAGTATGTACTGAAGATTGAATAACCATTTGATTTCACTTTACGACCAAAAGCCGCTCCAGCTTTTCGAGCATCCTCTATTGAGCCACTGCCAAAACCAAGAATAAATAGTCGAACTAGTTCGCCCGACCGAGTGAGGGGTATTTCCACTACCTCCCCTGGCTTGGCTGCGAAGTTGGGCCACTGCGCGAGAATTTCAGGGTAGGCATGACCACTCATTGCAAGAATCTGACCGGTGATTTCGTTTGAATATACTTCGGGACCGCCATCGCTGGCGTAGGCCGGAATAACTAAGGCGTTAAATTGAGTAAGAGCACGCTCGGTAATAGAACCAACTGTTGTGAAAGTTGGCTGAGGTAGTTGCATGAGACGACTCTATTTCTTAACGAGTGCTACTGCCGCCTGAAGGGCATTACCTAGATTTGTTGCCTCTTCGACGTTGAGCTCGACCACCAAGCGGCCGCCACCTTCGAGGGGGATACGCATCACCAGGCTGCGAGCCTCTTTGGTGACCTCCATGGGACCATCGCCAGTACGTGGTTTCATGGCTGCCATGGTGAAACTCCCTTACTTAAAAACAATGAGGAACGTAGGGGATAAGTATCTCGCATCAGGCCAGAGGTGGGAAATCCAGCGCCTCAAGTAGACGCTTCTTGCCACGCTCAATGACGCTATTGACTGCCTTATGCGGGACTCCAAGCGTCTGTGCAATCTCAATGGTCGCCATCCCCTTGACATAATGCAGAGAGAGAATAAAGCGCTCTTCCTCCGGCAGGCTCGCTAAGAGTTCTGCAATAGACGGCGCCGGCTTCATAGGGGGCAGATTACTAGTAGGGCTGAGAAAGTAGTACGGCCAGTAAAAAGGCAGAGCAAACCTTGATTATTGGGCCATTTGATAGCGTTCGCCATATGAGAAAAGGCTTCGGTTCTGGCGTAGCAACAATTGCAGCAAATGGGGATCTCCTTGATTGCTGGTTCATCCAGGTAGGCCTAGAAGCCCTGGCGCCAGCCTCCGACCATCGCGCACTGCTCGCGGCCGATCCACTTCGCGGCGTGAGCAAGGAAGCAGTCAATCTAGAGATTGATTTAGATAGTGCACCTGCCTCTGCCGCCGATGCTTATCTTCGACTTCACCTGCTATCTCACCGCCTGGTTAAGCCCCATGGGCTCAACCTCGAAGGAATATTCGGGCTACTCACCAATGTCGCGTGGACCTCTGCGGGACCTTGCTCGCTCATAGACTTTGAATTAACTCGCGCGAAGTTACGAGCAGCTCATGGCAACCTCACTGTTTACAGCGTCGATAAATTCCCACGTATGGTTGATTATGTAATCCCCGAGGGCGTCCGTATTGCAGATGGCGATCGAGTAAGACTCGGTGCCTATTTATCCTCAGGCACAACCATCATGCACGAAGGCTTCGTTAACTTTAATGCCGGCACTCTGGGCAAGTCGATGGTCGAAGGTCGCATCAGCGCAGGAGTTGTCGTTGGTGACGGCAGCGATGTCGGTGGCGGCGCATCCATTATGGGAACACTCAGTGGCGGCGGCAAAGAGGTGATCGCAATTGGCGAACGTTGCCTGCTTGGCGCAAACTCTGGTTTAGGAATTTCCCTCGGCAATGATTGCGTCATCGAATCTGGTACTTACATCACCGCGGGTTCGAAGATCACCTTGCCGGATGGAAATGTAGTTAAAGCCCGTGAATTATCTGGCGCTAACAATCTGATCTTCCGTCGTAACTCGCTGAGTGGAAACCTAGAAGTGGTTCCAAAGGTGGGCGGTTGGGATGGGCTTAACTCCATCCTGCATTCAAATTAAGAGCACTTGATGTCCTTGAAACAATCGCTTGGCCCTTTGAAAGAGCCTTTGTTTCTTCGATATTTCTTAGGCACGATGATCTCAAATGCTGGATCTTTTGCAAGCATTGTTGCGCTGACTTTCGCGGTGCTTGCTTCAAATGGGCCCAGTGCGCTCGGGATCATTCTTCTTTGTAGAGAAATTCCCTTAATTGCATTTGTATTGTTGGGCGGTGTCTTTGCAGATCGTCTTCCCCGCAGGTGGCTTCTCGCATTCTCTTCATTCTTATCCGGAGCGAGTCAAGCGGTAGCTGCCTGGATATTGATTGCGGGCTCACCAAGCATATTCTTGCTTTCCATCTGCGCAGTTGTGAATGGCTCTGCGAGAGCATTTATGGGACCTGCTGAAACTGGAATTCTTCCCGAGGTCGTGAGTGCAGAACAACTGCAGCAAGCAAATGCCCTGCTTGGAGCGAATCGGCAAATAGTTGGAATTGCCGGTACGGCGCTAGGTTCTTTATTGATCACATCAATCGGAAGCGGATATGCACTGGCTTTTGATTCCCTGACATTTGTGGTTGCCGGGTTCCTATTCTTAGCGCTGCCGAGTGGCTTATCTTTGGTTTCGGGCAAGCGCTCCGTTTACAGAGAATTTCTTGAGGGTTGGCAGGAAGTTAGATCACGAACATGGGTGTGGACCATGATTATTTCATTTGGCCTATTCCAGGTAGCTTACTTTCCCGCGCTCATGGTTCTCTCTGCCGACATCACGCGTAAATATTTGGGCGGCGCCTCAGCTTGGGCCACCATAATTTCTGCAGAGCTAGTGGGCGGATTGATCGGAAGTGTTATGGCGCTGAAGGTCAGTTTCAAACGTCCTTTAATTTGGACCAATTTAGTAATTTTCCCCACCTCGATCCAACTCCTTGGTTTCGCGTTTAGATGGCCACTTTCCATTCTCATAGTTCTCACTATTTTTGCGACGATCGGTTTCGCAATCGGAGGCGCACTCTGGATGACCACACTTCAACTTCTTATTCCGAAGGAGTCACTCAGTCGGGTATCGAGCTTTGATTGGTTTGGGTCGGTGGTTTTCAATCCGCTGGGGTACGCCCTTATTGGACCGATTTCAGCGGTGCTTGGTGAAGAAAAGACTGTGGGATACGCAGCAATCTTGGTATTGGTCGGAATCTTCTTTCCATTGGCAAGTAGAGTCACAAGAAATGTGAGAGTTTAAAAAACGTTGCGCAGCCAGTCACTTCGAAACATTTTTGCCTGTTAATAGGTATTGGGTGCGATCTCAAACCAAGAAGAAGGCAGTTTGAGTTTCGTTTTAAAATCTCCCACCGCTAATTGTGCTGTAACGCCAATACTAGAAGTAGCAGTAATCAACGTGGCGCTGTTCGTAACAGTTCGGGCGGTGATCGCCAAGGAAATCACATCTGGCAGATTGAATGCAGACGCTACATCTTTTTGAATTAATACCCGCTGCCAATGGGCATAGAGCGGGTTCAAGAAAATATCTAAGCTCCAAGGATCTGGGACATTTGTTAGATAGGGGAATGCAGTCCCCCAGACATCTGTGCTGGTCTGCGTCTGGCCACCATCAGATGAGAAGAAGTAAACCGAGATTGGTTTGCCTTGATAGTAAATTGCTTGGGCGCTACTTGGATCCGTCTCGGTAGCCTCCACGGCAGCAACCCAATTCACCCCAACTTTTGCCTCTGATTCCTTGGCATATCCGATGTAGGCCTGATCGTACTTAGTGTTATAGACATTGCAATCACAGACGGAGCGCAGCGTTGGGTGAGCGAGTGCATAAGTCCGTGATGCAATGGCTTGGGCTTGTAACGCTGCTGGGAGCCAACTCGAAGACATCTCACTGATACCCATGAGGTATTGCTCAATAGTCATGGTGGCCGTGATCTCAATTTTACTGCCAACAACTTTTAGTTGTACTTGGCCGTAGCGCAATTGAGTGGAGCCAGCGCTCGTGGTCACTTTGATAACAGAGAAAGGTTCCGGTTTGGGGCCATAAAGTCCGCCGGTTGGAGAGGGAAATGCAGTTGTACCTGTCCAATACATATTCCAGAGTGATTGCGCAGGAAAAGATTGAGTGGGCGACCCTTTGTTGCTCACGGATGCCGCAATTTTTTTACCAACGAGAGAGAATCGATAAATACTCGTTGCTGTTCCGAGCCCGCCATTATTAAGTGAACCATCGGGATTGTTGGAGAGATCGATATTTGATCGTGATGCAGGATTGGCCATCGCAATCGTTGCAGATGTGACCAGGTGGGCGATATTCACTCGAATTAACTGTGTATCAGGAACCGAAACAACTTGCGTTCCCGGGAACCAGTAATTCACGATGTATTGCGCGCTCTGCCCTTCCATTGCCTGGCCCTGTGCGCCCATCTGACTCATTCCCACACCATGACCAAATCCTGAACCTGTTAAGACAAAATGAGGAGGAATAGCTGCAGCAAAGGCTTGCGTAGGAACGAGAGCAATGGCGAAAGCAAGGAGCAAACGTTTCATAGTTAGATCAAATTCTTTGGAGAGGTAATAAAGCCAATCCCCCAGAAGAAGTGCATCGTCGCAAGAATTGCGGGCAACATAATCTTCTCTTTTATATCTTTACCAAT
>CAIUIT010000087.1 GCA_903899375.1 uncultured Actinomycetes bacterium | reverse complement strand
TTGGAACAATTTGGGGTTACATCAGCCTCAAGGACAATGGCAAGCGTGCTCATGCCACGATCGATTGGTGGGGCAACCTCACCTTCGCACTCGGGCTAACTTCGCTCTTGATCGCAATGGTTTATGGAATTCAACCGTATGGCGGATCGTCGATGGGATGGTTGGCACCTAAAGTCCTCATTGGGTTTGGACTCGCATTCGTTTTCTTGACCGCGTTCTTCGTTATTGAAATGCAGGTTAAGTATCCGATGTTTAACCTGCATCTCTTCAAGATCCGGGCCTTTGCAATGGGATCAGGCGCCGGATTTTTGGCAGCTACCGCGCGCGGCGGATTACAATTTATGTTGATCATCTGGTTGCAGGGAATCTGGTTGCCCATTCATGGATATGCCTACACCGCAACGCCACTCTGGGCCGGCATCTATCTTCTTCCCTTGACGGTAGGCTTCCTCTTTGCTGGACCTGCAAGTGGCTGGATCTCTGATCGCCACGGAGCTCGCTTACTTTCTACCGTTGGAATGTTGATCTTCGGGAGCAGCTTCATCGGGCTGCTACTCGTGCCAACCAACTTTCATTACATCTGGTTTGCGGTGCTGGTACTGCTCAACGGAATTGGCGGCGGGATGTTCTCTGCCCCTAATGCCACCGCAGTGATGAATAGTGTGCCCGCTACGAGCCGAGGAGCTGCCGCAGGAATCCAAGCCGCATTTATGAATACGGGAATGGTCCTTTCAATTGGAATCTTCTTCTCTCTCATGATCGTTGGATTGAGTCACGCCTTGCCAACTTCGTTGTTCGCAGGTTTAACGGCAAATGGCGTATCTGTGGCGCAAGCCCATCAGATAGCTAGCCTCCCAGTGGTCGGCAGCCTCTTCGCTTCGTTCCTTGGCTACAACCCACTTCAGAGTTTGCTGGGAAGTCAAGGCGCGGCTCATGTGACTAATGCGCAATGGGCGACGCTCACCGGTAAACACTTCTTCCCCAATTTGATTTCACAACCATTCCACCATGGTCTGGTAATTGTTTTCACCATGGCGCTGGCAATGGCCCTTATCGGGGCGCTGTTTAGCGCGTTGCGCGGCTCACGCTACCTTCACGATGTACATGGCAAGGCTTAATCGCTCTTTGCTTTATTGTTGAGGTATGTCAGCGCTTACAGTCGAAGAGGTTAAATCTCGTTGGAACGAGGTGCTCGATGCCGTGCTCGATGCCGATCGCATCGCTTGGCTGGCATTTTTTGATGCGCGCATAGTTTCTGTTGATTCTGGAATACTGATCATCAACTTCAGCGATCCCCAGAAATTCGGCGGAGATCACAATTTTTCTATTGCTCGAAACCCACGTCACCTTGCGCTACTTCACGAGAAGATCCACGAGGTGTTCAAAGAGTCGCTCGAGATTCTTGAAGTATGAAACGCTCGATTTTGGCCATCGCCATGGCTTTAGCCCTGGTCGGCAATGTGGCATCTGCCGTAACTACTCCCGCCAAGATAGATGCCCTGGGACCAGGAAGTCGCATCCACGGTATGGATATTAGTTATTACCAACATCCAGGCAATGCAGCTATCAACTTCAAGAAAATGTATGCAGCCGGAATTCGTTTTGTCATCATCAAGGGCGGCGACACCATTGATGCAAACGATGCCCAGGCCGTCAAATATATGGTCCCTGATCGGCTAGCTGCCCATGCGGCCAGCATCTACACCTCGTTTTATTACTTTGCCACCCTTCCCAACGCCAGCGACAAGGCGACGGTAATCAAGGATGCTAAGGCGCAGGCGCAGAAAGTTATTTGGCGAATCGC
>CAIUIT010000086.1 GCA_903899375.1 uncultured Actinomycetes bacterium | reverse complement strand
GAGACGCGGTCGATCGTCCGACCAGCAGGAGTCTTGGGATGGGCAAAAGTCGAAAGCACAATCGCAATTGCTGCTCCGATGAGGGTAGAGACCAGGCGCTTGCTGGCAGTTGTCTCGCTTAAACCGGGACCTAGAACAATGAGCGCAGTTACTGGGACGTTGATTGTTGCAACTTCGCCCAGATGTAAAGCGCGAGCCGCTACAAGCGAAAAGAGCACGGTAATTCCTACGGTGACAATGCCCGAACCAAAGTAATGGAGTGAAAGCAAGGCTGCTCCGGCGCCGACGGAAGAGCCGACGATTTGGCCCAAGCCTTCGCGGGTAGATTTGTGAAGGGATGAACGAACGGTCAGCGATGCGACGACGGCTGCAACAAGGCCACCGTTTGTAAATGCTCTGTCGCCGACCTGCCATGCAATAGCGGCGGCGATTGAGGTAACTAATACTTGCTGAATCCAATACCAGCGCAGAACAAATTGTTGCGCCAGTCGATTAAAGCGGATCTTCACACCTTAAATATAGGCGTTAAATAAAGAACTCAACCTCATTGAGTTGTGAAAGGGAGCGAGTAACCACCTGATTTGCACCTATTGTGCTGCCAGCGCCGATTGTGATGTTGCCCAAGACCTTTGCCCCAGCCCCAAGGATTACATTATTTTCAATCGTTGGGTGGCGCTTGCCCTTATTAAGGGAACGACCTCCCAGGGTGACGCCGTGATAAATGGTCACATCATCACCGACGATTGCAGTTTCACCGATAACTACTCCCATGCCATGGTCGATGAAGACGCGACGACCAATTGTTGCGCCTGGATGAATTTCAATTCCAGTGCGGGTACGAGTGTGATTGGCCAATAAGCGAGCAATAAAGCGGAGGCGATTGCGCCAGAGCCAACTTTGGAAGCGATGCGCCCACAAGGCATGAACTCCGGGATATGTCAGCGCAACCTCAAAACGATTTCGCGCAGCAGGATCCCGCGCAAGTGCTGTGGCGAGATCCTCTGCAATAAATGACATATTAAATCGTTGGAGCTACAGGTTCGTCGATGAATTCTTTGTAGAGCGGCGTAGAAAGGTATCGCTCACCAAATGATGCGAGAACAACAACGATGATCTTTCCGGCAAACTCCGGACGATCGGCAATTTGTGAGACGCCCCAGAGCGCTGCACCCGATGAGATGCCGGCGAGGATTCCCTCTTCTTGTCCTGCGCGCTTGGCATAGGTAAAGGAATCTTCGGTTGGAGCGGAGAGAACTTCATCGTAGATCGTTGTATCGAGAACTGGCGGCACAAAGTTTGCACCGATGCCTTGTAATGGGTGGCCAGCAGGAGCTCCTCCAGTTAATACAGGTGATGCAGCAGGTTGCACTGCGAATATCTTGATATTTGGATTTTTCTCTTTAAGTCCTTGTCCGACGCCGGTGATGGTTCCGCCGGTGCCAATTCCCATCACAACTGCTGCAACTTGACCATCAGTGTCATTCCAAATTTCGGCTGCTGTCGTAGCGCGGTGAATAGCAGGACCAGCCTGGTTTTCAAATTGTCGAACAAGAACGCCACCTTCTTCGGTACCAATCTTCTCTGCGGCTTCGATCGCTCCGCGCATTCCGCCGGCTGCGGGAGTCAAAACAAGTTTTGCACCAAGAGCGCGCAGAAGTGCGCGGCGCTCCTTGGACATGGAATCGGGCATGGTCAACACAACTTTGTAACCACGTGCAGCTCCGACAGAGGCGAGAGCGATGCCCGTATTACCTGATGTTGCTTCGACGATCGTTCCGCCGGGCTTGAGCGCGCCAGAGTTCTCGGCATCATCCACCATGGCTACTGCGAGGCGATCTTTAACCGATGCAGTTGGGTTATAAAACTCCAACTTTGCAGCGATTATTGCTGTTGTATGTGGAAATAAGCGCTGAATCTTCACCAGTGGGGTATTTCCAAATACCTCTGAAATATTATTGTAAATCTTCACTATTTCTCCTCTTGGAATTTTATAAGTGGGTGATTTTGAAATGAAAAGTAAGGTTGAACTAGAAAAACTATTAGTTACAAAAACAAGTTTTGATGCGCATAAAATCAATAACTCGGCGCTTTACAAATGTCGCGCTCAATGAGTGGCGTTGATCGGCTGACATGCTGTGAAGGTAGCAGAAGTTGCGCAATCTTTCTCCCTGAGATTGAGCATCTGCAAGTGGTTCGCAATAAGGACCCCCGGCCGAGGCAATCGGGCCGAGGGTCCATTCACTTAATCTTCAAACTACTTCTGCAGATGCTCCTTGAGAACTTTATATTCCTCGACAGGCAGCTCGCCCTTAGCCAAGCGCATATCTAAATGCTCTAGAGCGGCCGTTGAATCTGCGCCCTTATTTGAACCTTTCGGAGATCCATCAGATTGAGACTTCGGTCCAACAAATCTGAACAATATCCAAACTAGCAATGCAAAAAAGGCGACCATCGCGATCATGCCAAGGATGTGATAGGCAGACCCAGATCCATATCCGTCCATCATTCCTCGACCATTGTCATTCCAGTTCATGTTTGTGCTCTCCTCATTCTCAATGCTTATAAACTCTTTCGCAAATACTGTACTCCACGCGCTGCAGGATTTCCTGTGACGGAATTAATTAACCTGAGTACTAACACTCACGCCCGATGCTCGCCCAAAGCTGTGGCACAAACTCACCCTCTACACAGAGAACTATCATAAAACTCACCCAATAAATATAAGCCCGATGGCAAAGACGCCATATAGAGATCCCACTGCAGCAATTCGCCAGGGAGTGAAACGCTTACTCTTGAGAAGGAAGAGTAAATAAAAGACCGCTGCAATTGTCACCACTCCGGAGAGTTTCAGAGCCGAATCAAATTTCCACGGTGTAAAAAGAATTCCCAGACCCGATGGGACCGTTGCTTGCACCATCATCGAACCACTGATATTTGCCAGCGCGAGCGATGTCTTCCCTTGTCGAATCCAGATAATTGCATTCATCACCTCTGGCAATTCAGTGGCAACAGGTGACAGCAAGAGAGCAGTTGCTGTAGCCGAAATTCCAAAGGCTGGTCCCGCCCATTCCAATTGGCCCACGAATAATTGAGAGGCCACAAAGATGACACCTAGGCTCAATATTGTCTGCACAGCGATGGCCCAACCTGCAGGGGTCGCCCTCTTTGGCTGAAGTCGCAACGGTTCCAAATCGGCATCCGTGTGCTTTTCAGTATCTGCACGCATCTCTTTAATGAAGTAAGCGACATATGCCGCAAAGAAGAGGAGCCCAAGCCCGGGCTTCCACGAGAATGCAACAAGTCCGAGTGCGACCTTGAAAATGAAGATTCCTAAGAACCACTGTTGATCCTTGGGAAGCTGGCTGAGATCAACGCCCCGCAAAGGGTGGGCTCCCCGCTTATTCCGGAGCAACATGAAGCCACTAACGCCGTATGCAATCGTGGCGAGAGCTAAAGGGCCACCCATCGCCGCTCCAACGCCAATGTCCTTCGAACTAATTCCATGGCGCATCGTGACAGCGACGAGCGTGACAATACTTTCGGGAAGCGCTGTACCAATCGCCGCCAAGATAGTTCCGATTGCCAATGTGCCCATATTGAGGCGAACCCCGAGCCATTCGACGGCATTGACGAAGAATTCACAGGCTAAGTAGATGGTGATTGCGCAGGCCAAGAGCGCGAAAATATGCAGAACCATCAGCAAGCAACCTTTCTAGATGAAGATCAGGCAGTGTTACTTGGCTTCGATCTCACCGATCAATTTGAATTCGCTCGCGCCTAATTGGCCTTGCTTTGTATATAGCTCAAGCTTGGCGCGGGTGTCGGCTATATCTAAGTTACGCATAGTTAACTGGCCGATACGGTCTGTAGGGCCGAAAGCCGAATTCTCGTTGCGCTCCATGGAGAGTTTTTCTGGGTGATAGCTAAGTCCTGGACCGGTTGTATTGATGATTGAGAAATCATCACCGCGACGCAGGCGGATAGTCACCGTGCCGGTAACGGCAGATGCAACCCAACGCGTTAAAGATTCGCGCAGCATAAGTGATTGTGGATCAAACCAGCGACCTTCATAAAGCAAGCGACCCAAGCGACGACCTTCGGCGTGGTAGTTCGCGATGGTGTCTTCGTTATGGATTGCAGAGATTAAACGCTCGTAGGCGATAAAGAGCAGCGCCATTCCCGGCGCTTCATAAATACCGCGGGACTTTGCTTCAATAATTCTATTTTCAATCTGATCGGCCATGCCAAGACCGTGACGACCACCAATGGCATTGACTTCGCGCATCAGTTCTACCGAATCGGCAAAGGGCTTGCCATTAATTGAAAGAGGACGACCTTGGGAAAATTCAACCGTTACATCTTCAGAATTGATGACAACCGTGGGATCCCAGAACTTGACTCCCATAATCGGATCAACGATTTCAATCGATGCATCGAGCTCTTCGAGGTTCTTCGCTTCGTGTGTGGCACCCAAGATGTTGGCATCGGTTGAGTAGGCCTTTTCGGTGCTGTCGCGGTAAGGGAAATTACGTGCAACCAACCATTCCGACATCTCTTTACGCCCACCGAGTTCGGTGACGAAATCTTCATCGAGCCAAGGCTTGTAAATACGCAGCGCCGGATTAGCAAGTAATCCATAACGGTAGAAACGTTCAATGTCATTGCCTTTGTAGGTCGATCCATCGCCCCAGATCGAACAATCATCTTGCAACATGGCGCGCACTAATAATGTGCCAGTTACTGCGCGGCCCAAAGGCGTTGTATTGAAATATTGTTTTCCGCCCGAACGAATATGGAAAGCACCGCACGCGATCGCAGCAAGACCTTCTTCAACGAGAGCTAACTTGCAATCAATCAGGCGCGCATTCTCGGCGCCGTATGCAATCGCACGACCCGGAATCGAATCGATATCAGTTTCATCATATTGTCCGAGGTCAGCGGTGTAGGTGAAAGGAACCGCGCCTTTCTCGCGCATCCAGGCAACAGCGACCGAGGTATCGAGCCCACCAGAGAAGGCGATTCCTACCTTTTCCCCGAGGGGCAACTTTGCGAGGACTTTGGACATGGGCTGAGCCTACCTGCCTCATTATTCTCAGCCAAAAATAAGTAAAAATGGCTGGAATTTGAAATTTGATGTCTTACCCTTTCGTACATGAACCTCGATAAGAAGAATTCCATTATCGCCCTCGCCGCAATAGCGCTGCTCACGGTCAGCGTGCTTCCAGCCAACGCTGCAACGAAGGCAAAGCCAGCAGCACCCAAGGCAACG
>CAIUIT010000085.1 GCA_903899375.1 uncultured Actinomycetes bacterium | reverse complement strand
AGCAGTTCGGTGGCACAAGCCGAATCCAGTTTGGCACAAGCGCAAGCTAACTTGGCTGCAATCACTACGACTGTTGCGACATCCTCCTTGCAGTTGCAGAACGATCAAAATGCGGTTACAACAGCTCAGAACAATTTTGCTTATCAACAGACGCTCATTGCTGCATCACAAGCAACTGACGCGACAACTGTTGCGACAGCTCTTAATAAGCTCAATAACGATAAGACAACAACTACGCAAAACGTCGGGCTTTATCAATCCAGCGTTGATACCGCGAAGAATTCGCTAGCAAGTGCCCAACTCACATACAATAATTATGAAGGCTTATATGGCCCAGCAGGTATAACGCCGACTTTTTGCGCTTCCATTGATACAGTCAATGCCAACTGTACGACGCTGACCCAATACGCCAGTGCAGTTACCGCAGCGCAAACTACCTATAACAATTCTCTCATCACGCAACAGCAGAATCTTGCAAAAGATGCTCAGACGCTGGTTGCGGACCAACAGAGTTATACGGATGCACAATCAACTGCGGCGCTTAACGTAAAGAAGAATGCGCAGACGCTGGCAAGTGCTCAGGCTGCTATCGATTCGGCACAATATGCGTTGAAGCTCTATCAAACTCAGAACAACGGATCTGCAATTTCAACATCAACAACAGTGAATCAAGCGCAAGTTACGGTTGCCCAAGCTGGATTGGTCCTAGCCCAAAAGAACTTAGCTGGCGCAACAGTGGTCGCCCCAGTATCGGGCAAGGTCGCATCGATTTCTAATACATTGATCGGTGCAACGATCAGTCCGAATGTGACGCCTACTATTGGCGCAACTGGAGCGACTGGTTTCATTGTGCTTACCGATGTAGGTGGCCTGCAAGTGACCGCAGGCTTCTCTGAATCTGATGTGGCAAAGATTGCCGTCGGTCAGAGCGCCTCCATGGCCTTTACCGCACTCCCCAATGCGCAAGGCCCTGCCAAGGTCTCTGCTGTTGCCTTACTTCCAACGACTGCGAGTGGAGCAACCACGTACACCGTGACATTCCAACTGACTGGCAAAGTCGTTGGTCTTAAGCCAGGTATGACGACTACCGCAACGGTAATTGTCGCCGACTCACCAAATGCAATTTCTGTGACATCACGCGCGGTTACAACGCGTGGTTCGAATACGACAGTCAATGTTGTAACAACCGTAGCTGGCAAGAAAGTCGAAACTCCAACTCCAGTTCTCGTGGGAATTGTTGGTGACTCGAGCGATGAAATCTTGTCAGGTCTCAAGGTTGGTCAGATAGTTGCTCTACCTGCAGTTGTCAGCTCTTCCTCATCGCTCACTGGTGTCCCATCTGTCTTAGGTGGTGCTGGCATCGGCGGCGCCACTGGCGGCGGCGGAGGCCGTGGCGGCGGTGGAGGCGGTGGATTCGGTGGTTGATAAGTTACCTGTCATCGAAGTTCGTGACGCAGTAAAGCGTTATGGCGTAGGTGATGCGTCGATCTTCGCTCTCAATGGGGTCAGTTTGACCATCGAGCCTGGCGAATATGTAGCGATCATGGGTCCATCGGGTTCGGGTAAATCCACCCTGATGAATATCTTGGGAGCACTCGACAACATGACCAGCGGTAAATACTTCTTAGATGGAATTGAAATCTCTTCGATGGATGAAATCCATCTTTCGATCGTCCGCGGAAGAAAGATCGGATTTATATTCCAATCTTTCAACCTGATTCCGCGGACGACTGCTATTGCAAATGTCGAACTACCTATGGCGTATCAAGGTGTTAAGGCCAAGGAGCGTCGCGAACGTGCCATGGTGGCACTTAATGTCGTAGGACTTGGCGATCGTATAAATCACGAACCAACCGAATTATCTGGCGGTCAGCAACAGCGCGTGGCGGTAGCTCGCGCGTTGGTTACACGCCCAGCCCTGCTATTGGCTGATGAACCAACAGGTGCCCTTGATTCCAAATCAACGGGGGACTTGCTAGATCTTTTCGATCAGATCAATGCAGCTGGACGCACCGTCGTTGTTATTACCCATGAACTCGATGTCGCACACCGCGCTAAAAGAATCATCCGTATGCGCGATGGCAAAATCGTCAGCGATGAACTCAATAAGGAGCGCGTCGCATGAGTGTCTTTGAAATCGTACGGTTCGCCATCCGCGGACTCTTCACCAATCGGCTCCGCACATTTCTGACTGTCCTTGGCATCACCATCGGTGTTGCCTCTGTAATCATCTTGCTTGCGGTCGGCAACGGTTCTAGCAAGGCGATCCAGGCTTCCCTTGACCGTCTTGGTACGAACTCGTTACAGGTCCGATCAGGCGGAGGAGGATTTGGGCCCCGCGCCCGGACAAGCGCTTCGTCGCAAAAGCCTTTGACGATCTTGGATGCTGCAGCGCTGATGGATAAGACCCAGGCCCCTGATATTTTGCAGGTTGCACCTATTGCCTCCACCAACGGAACGTGCGTGGTTGGCGCTAATACCAGTTCACCATCAACTTTCTACGGAACATGGCCTGCTTACTATAAAGCGAGCAATACCTCGATTCAGTCTGGTTCATATTTCACAAACGATGATGTAACTCAAAGTAGACGAGTTGCTCTTATCGGGCAGACGACTGCAACGGCGCTCTTTGGCACTGCCAGTCCCATTGGGCAGACGATGCGATGTTCTGGAATCGAATTCACCGTTATAGGCTTAACTTCTGTTAAAGGAGCATCTGGTTTCCAAGATGGAGACAGTTTGGTCCTGATTCCAATTACTACGATGGAAAACACCATCACAGGTAATCAGCCACTATCGAGCATCATTGTTGAAGCAACGAATTCAAAGACAACAGATGCTGCGCAAACCGAACTCACTTCGATTCTGGATGCGCGTCATGGAATTTCCGGTCGCAAGACCGCAGATTTCAGCGTGTTCAATCAGGCCTCGCTGCTGACTACGGCATCAACAAGTTCTCAGACATTCACAACCCTGCTTGGAATGGTTGCTGCTATCTCGCTATTAGTCGGTGGCATCGGTATTACAAACATCATGTTGGTAACTGTTATCGAACGAACTCGCGAAATAGGTATCCGCAAAGCTATCGGCGCCCCTAAGGGCGCAATCTTGAGCCAGTTCTTGATCGAAGCAACGATATTGTCGGTCTTAGGTGGCGCGCTAGGAGTTGCGGTGGGATTTATAGGAAGCCACTTCACTATCGCCGGCACAAAGCCAGTAATCGTTCCTGCATCTGTCTTCTTGGCCTTCGGGGTAAGCATCTTGATCGGTGTCTTCTTCGGTGGCTACCCAGCATCACGCGCCGCATCACTACGACCAATCGAGGCACTACGTCATGAATGATGAAATAACTCCCGACGCACCGAAGTTTGATCTCTTCGCTACCGAGGTTGAAGATAATCTCAAGGAAGAGCTCGCTAAGGGCACATTCCAATGGACCAACAAGTACACCAAAGTGTTGGGAACCCTCTTTGTGATTGTTGGACTGCTTTCAGTTGGTACTTGGTATGGCCACTACGAAGCTGGTAAGTCAACGACGCTGGGCGCTTCTTCCTTTGCATCGCTTCGCGCATCTTTCGGAGGTGGCGGTGGAGCTGCTGGCGCTGCAGCAGGTGGCTTTGGTGGATTCGGTGGAGGTGGCGGTGGAACTCGCATCACCGGCACTATCAAATCTGTAAAGGGATCGACGGTAACCATCACTTTGGATGACCCAACCCAATCCTCATCTCTTACATCTGGTGACGCTGCTCGCATTACAGATACTGGTGCAGGGGCCGCGGGCGGAACGACTCCATCTGGAACAACTGCTGGCGGAACAACTGCTGGCGGAACAACTGCTCCAGTTCCAGGGGTTTCT
>CAIUIT010000084.1 GCA_903899375.1 uncultured Actinomycetes bacterium | reverse complement strand
TCAACACCTTCAAAGCGCAGGACAAGAGAGCGCACTCGGTCATTAAATCGCAGCGTTACCGTAGTTTCCGCAACACCTTCGATCGGCTCGTTGATATATACCCGACGAATTTTGGGTATTTCACGCTGGTTTCCTGCCAGGTCCAAGATCTTGGCGTAGACCAAACGGTGAGAAAGGCGCGCTAACTGCATCGGTTGCCTGCGCCCGCCCCAGATTTCGACTACCCCTAAGACATATCGGCCGACGGTTTCTTGTAGCGGCGGAAGATCTGTCAGCGCCGATGGCTTGGGCAAATATTCTCGATCAACATCTTCACCTTCTAGGTGCTGTGGAGTTGGTACTAGAAACAGCTTGCGCTTTGATATGCCATTTTCTACTGGGTCGGCCACCACAAGTTGCAGGGTGGGTGCGACCTTGGCATCGACCGAGGCCTCGAGGAACCCCGGCCTAGGAAATCTTACGATCCGTGGTGCTTCATCGATAACTTCTAATTGTTCTGCGTTCATCGCGCAAAAGTGGCAGAACCAAGTAACTTGGGGATCATCCGAAAGGATGAATTTAGTGCAAGATCCTTAGGGTCTGGCCGTAGTTAGACGCATACCCAAAGCGTTTGCAAATATATCCGGATGTTCGCTGACTCTCTCTAGGATTTCTTTGCGACCACTCACACCCAGCAAGTTATAAATTGCAATTGTTTCTTGGCGCACCAAAGATTGGCTGTATCCAATTTCGTTAGCTATCTGGATATTAGTGGAGCCGGTAATAATCAGCCCCAAGATCACTTGTTCACGGGTAGTCAAGCTTGAAGTGTCCGCACTAAAAGCGGTTTCTAAGCCATCGAATGCGGGTGCAATATCCTGACGCTTTGCGATCTCGAGTGCGACTATTGAACCCACAGTAGTGATGAAAGCACGAATTTCAGCCGTCAGCCTGAACTTTTTCTCCATAAATAGGATGCCTGATCCCACTGAGTGAATTGGGAATGCCACCGCCGCCGCAAAACCTTGCGGAAACATTAAATGAGCAAAATTGGAATGAGCCATGACGAAACTATCATCATTATTTAATTCGACTAATCGGTTATATCTAATGGCCTTCGTCATAGGTGTATCTCCACGCATCGGGATTGCCGAATGACCCTGTAGCGCACGTGGGTCATAACCAAAACCTGCGAGCATCTCCAGATAGCCATTTGCCCTCAGCAAACCGAGGGATATACCCGTTGGATTTAATTCGACAAAGGTATCCAAAACAAGAAAGCGGGCAATGGCATCAAGTGATTGATCTCCATCTTGTAAGAACGAAGCTAGGGCTCCCACCTTGACTATCGAAATCACTTCAGCCCCTTTTACCTGTTTATCCCTTTAGATTTACCGTCTAATCATCTCCTCTGGGCATCGCAGTACCTACCAAAGTCGTGAGGGGTGGCACCCTTATCTGGAAGATATTGAGGCTTATGCCTGTGGATAGAGAAATGCACGAGCCCCGGGGATTGAGTATTCATCTCCCATGGATGATCTACAGAAGTTTTTTCAGCGCAATTTTCGTCGAATCTTGGCAGGCGGCGCCTTAATGCTTTCGCTCTTAGCGATTTCTATATTGCTCAACACCAGCCCGAGCGGCTCTGTATGGATGGTGACTTCGGCGATTCCCACAGGTACCAAGATCACGGCGAATGAAATCGAATTGATTAAAGGGAACCTCGCGGCGGATTCAGCGCATTTTCTGGGTGCCCCAGATGCTGTGATTGGGCAGTATGCGACGCGATCGCTTCCTGTTGGGGACCTGGTGGCTGTTACAGATGTCGACCACGGGCAGAGCAATCCCACTGCTACTTATCTACCAATCGGCGTAGCCGTTGATGATCTGCCGCTAGATCTGGCCGTAGGCGATCTGGTGGATATCTATGTGATTCCAAAGGATCAGACGGAGCTACCTGCAGTGGTGGCACATCGTGTAACAATTCAAAATATTGATCAGAAGTCTCGGGCGCTGGGCGGCAGTGTTGCAGTAAGTGTTTCGGCGAGCGCCACTGTCGCGGCCATTATTATTACGGCGGAATCACAAGGAAGGTTGGTGCTTGCTCGTGACCCGATCTGAAATTCCGCAACTTGAAGTAGTTACAGCAATCCCAGATGCCGAAAGCGAAGATTTTGTAGCCCAACTTCTCTTCTCACAAGGGTGGAGCATCATTCATAGGGCTTTGGATTCACAATCGCTCAGCGATTTTATGCGCAAGCGTGGCGCGGAACTTCGCACAGTGGTTGTTTATCAAACCAGCTTCTCGGGTTTTGGCGAAGAACTCTTGACCGAGTTCGCTTCACCCACAGTTACTTTTATCGCGTTGGACTCTATTCCCTTTAACTCACATGAAATCATGGTAGCGATTCGCGGCAAACTTCGTGCGCCGATGTTGCACTCTGAAGTAGCTCCGCAAGATCTGCCAATTTCGTCCCCTTCGACAATCAAGCGGATTAACCGAGAATCGGCAGAGCGCAGGCGAGAGCGAAAGGTCATCGCAATTACCGGTAGCACTGGTGCGCCGGGGCGTACCCGATTTGCAATGGCGTTGGCACAGCAGTTAGCAGAGCAAGGGCCAATTCTCTTTATCGATGCCGATATTCGCTCTCATGGGCTTTTGGGGGAGCGGACTTTGACAGAACGCAATCGCGTTGAGATTCTGCCTTTGGATCGAGAGAAGCGCCCAACGCAGATTCCAGAGGGCGATGAGATCACAGTAGTTGATTTAGGAACTTTGCCTGGGTTAGCCGAAGCAGTAACCGATCGCAGATGGCATGGATCTCTAGTTAACAATGCTCTCGACCGCGCAACGCATGTGGTCTATTTATGTAAATCAACCCCAGGGAGCATGGCAGAGCTCGCACAATTTCTCCGCGAGTATCCCTTGCTTGTAAAGCGATTACCGGTTTCATATATCTGTGTGTTGACAGGCCATTCACGCGAGTTGCGCGAGTGGGAGAGCAAGTTCCTGACGCTCACCATGGGCGAGAACCGCCACATCCTGCGCGAGAGCCAGTTGGAACCATCATCGCCAACTGGAGTCCTCGGATCTTTCAAGCTGGGAAATCCAAAGCGTAAGGAGATTGCTAAGATTGCGACCTCGCTGGGTTAGCGGATTTCACAAGTAGATGGGTGCGAATATTGGCGATTAGCTCGCGCAGCGATCTTGCTTATTCGCATACCGCTCTGTCGGTCAAGGATCGCGAACGTCTCTCGGAATTAATCTCCGAGTGGCAATTGCTCGCTGACCTCTCCTTTTCGGACCTCATTCTCTGGGTGCCAAAGCGTAAGGATTACTTGAGTTGGCCCGAAGGTCACATTGCGATTGCGCATATCCGCCCCACCACTGCACCCACCGTCTTTGCTCAAGATGTCATCGGCCAGGAGTTAACCTGGGGCAAGAACTCTCGCATCGACCAATCACTTTCTACCGGATCAATTATCCGTGATTCAGAACCCGAAATGCTCGGTGAGACCTTGATTAAAGAGGAGACCGTTCCTGTTCATTTCAACGGGCGGACCATCGCCGTTATTTCGCGTCACCGTAATGCAGTAGCTATGCGCTCTGGGTCTCCGCTAGAAATAAACTATCGAGAGATTGCCCACAAGATTTATCGCATGGTTGCTGAAGGAACTTTCCCTATTCAAGACAGTATTTATCAAGCTGAATTTGCTCCACGTGTGGGAGATGGGTTGGTACGCCTTGATCTCGTTGGTTCGGTTACCTATGCCAGCCCCAATGCTCGTTCTGCAATTAGTCGTTTGGGTTGGGATAACGAACTCGAGGGTTCACAACTTGGTTCAATATTTGATTCACTCCAACGCAACCAATCAACCGCGAGTGATGAAAGTTGGACTTCGGTTCTGAGCGGAAAGACACTGCGCCGCGCCGATTTCGATAATGGAAATGGAATAGCAGATCTATTAGTCATCCCACTTATCGAAGGTGGTGATCGTATCGGTTCGATCGTCTTGGTCCACGATGTAACAGAGTTGCGCCGTCGAGATCGCGCATTGGTATCTAAAGATGCAACAATTCGCGAAATTCACCATCGTGTGAAGAATAATTTACAGACCGTATCTGCGTTGCTTCGCCTGCAATCTCGCCGAGTTGAAGATCCCATTGCGAGTGCGGCCCTAGCTGAAGCGGTCAGGCGCGTGGCATCGATTGCGATTGTGCATGAAACGTTATCGACAAGTTCTGCCGAATCAGTTCTCTTCGATGAGGTCTACGATCGTATTGTTCATAACGCGATCGAACTCAGCCCACGGCCAATCACTCCAGCAAAAATTGGTGAATTTGGAATATTGGATTCGCAAGTCGCAACTCCGCTTGCGCTCGTGGTGACAGAACTGATTCACAACGCGCTCGAACATGGCCTTGCCGAAAGCGGGGATGTGGTTCGCGTAGAAGTCAGTCGCACCGAGTCCACGTATACGATCAAAGTCATCGACAATGGCGTGGGACTACCAACCGGCTTTGATTGGGAGAAGTCATCGAATCTGGGACTTCAGATTGTGCGAACTCTTACCGAGAACGAATTAAAAGGAAGCATTTCGCTCAATCGAGTCAATGACGAAACTGTTGCAATGATTGTCTTTAAGGTTTAGAACTGGTTCTGGCTCTCCATCATGCGAGCGCGATTACGAGCGGCGCGGCGCTTAAGGGCGCGGCGCTCATCTTCTGATAGACCGCCCCAGACTCCAGCATCTTGACCACTCTCTAGCGCCCAAGCGAGGCAAGCCTCTTTAACAGGGCAACGCACGCAAACCTTTTTAGCCTCTTCAATTTGAGCCAGGGCTGGTCCGGTATTTCCGATAGGGAAGAAGAGTTCTGGATCTTCATCGCGGCAGGCCGCCTCGTGTCGCCAATCCATCATAAACTCCTTCAACCTAGGGAAGAACCCCTCCAAGTGCCAATACGAATCTGGCTCATTAGAGTTACATAATTCAGACTAAATCCGCTCAAACTTCGCAAAAGTGACGAAGGCGAGCTGCTGTAGCGGTGAATACTGTCCTATTCTCTCGTAGGACTCACGAGATAACAAGGACATTCTATAAAAGATTCCTCACACTGCATCTTTAAAGGGTCTAGAGAGGTGCGAACCCCCAATTTTAGTCTGGTGCCCTCGACGGGAGTCGAACCTGCGCAACCGCCTTCGGAGGGCGGTGCTCTATCCACTGAGCTACGAGGGCTTAATTCGGCAAGCCCGCTAAGAGTATCAGTGAAAGAATGGCCCCTCGAGAGATGGAACGGGGATTTGTCTATGACTGAGCATGTTGAGAAGGCCTACTTCGCTACCGGTTGTTTCTGGGGCGCCGAACGCCGTTTCTGGAATTTACCAGGAGTGGTTAGTACCTCAGTGGGCTACATGGGTGGCCAAACATCTGGTCCAACCTATAAAGCGGTCTGCACTGGAGAGACCGGCCATGCCGAAATGGTTGAGGTCGATTTTAATCCTGGACTTATCTCGTATCACCGCCTCCTAGAGGAATTCTGGACGATGCACGATCCAACCACCCTCAATCGTCAAGGTGGAGATATTGGTTCGCAATATCGCAGCGCCATTTATACGACGACACCAGCTCAACTTCGTACGGCGCTCGCTACTCGAGAAATTTATAACGATCTGCTCAAAGCCAGCGGGTTCGATGATATTTGCACTGAGATAAAACCTGCAGATGGTTGGGAGTACTGGCCAGCGGAGGAATATCACCAACGGTATCTCGAGAAGAATCCCAAGGGTTACGACTGCCATTCATCAACGGGAATTGCTTACCCTGATCAAATCTTTATCGGTTAAGTGATTCTTATCAACTAATCATTTACCAATCGGAGGAGTCCCCTTCGGTCGCACGCCAGCAATACCAGGCAACGATGCTCTGTCGTCCTGCAAATTTATCGCTGAAAAGATCGAGCTTCCTTGGATCTATCTCCTCTTT
>CAIUIT010000083.1 GCA_903899375.1 uncultured Actinomycetes bacterium | reverse complement strand
TATCCGAGGATCCACCTCACAGTCGAGCAACAGCGTTGGATCTCAGGCCCATGCGCCTGTTTTAGGATCCCCATGTGTTTTATATACCAACTCGAAGCAACTCGCACTAGTTGTGGAGAAACGCTCAGGCGTTCTCCATCTGATGGGTTATTTCAGTTAAAAATTAAGGTAACTCGCTAAGAGTTAAGCAACTTCGACAGTAAGTTCGATCTCCACCGGAGCATCGAGTGGCAATTCTGCAACACCAATAGCACTACGAGCGTGCTTTCCGTTGGCATCCCCAAAGAGGTGAATCAAAAGTTCTGAAGCACCGTTAACCACACCAGGGGCTCCAATAAATCCGGATACTCCGTTGACATATCCAACAACGCGAACCACTTTGACGATGGAGTCGACTGGTGCAACAAGTTCAACTGCAGCAAGAGCATTAAGAATGCAGACCTGCGCCATCTCCTTTGCTTGCTCTGGAGTCACGGCTCCATCAACTTTGCCAATGAATGGAATCTTTCCATCCACGAGCGGCAGCTGGCCGGCGGTAAATACCAAGTTGCCGGTGCGGACCGCAGGAACGTACGCCGCTACTGGTAGCGCCGCGACAGGCAGGGTGAGATTAAGTTCAGCGAGTTTTGCACGAACATCCATTTATGCAACCGTCCTTTTCATGTAAGCAACTAAATTATCTCCGCCACCTGGCGCTGGAATAACTTGTACAAGTTCCCAACCTTCAGAACCCCAATTATCCAAAATCTGTTTTGTAGCATGTGTCAGTAATGGAACGGTGACATATTCGAACTTCGTCATTAGTTTCCTCCAGTGAGTGCGGCTTTAACGAGCCCCGAGACGGTGCCGCCATCTGCCTTGCCTGCGATTTTCGGTGAAATGATTTTCATAACTAATCCCATGCCTGCAGGTCCGCTGGCGCCCGATTGCGCAATTGCATCTGCAATCATCTTCTTGATTTCATCTTCAGAGAGTTGAGCTGGCAGGTAGGTGATGATGAATTCGCCTTCAAGCCTTTCGCGCTCGGCGCGATCGGGGTGGCCACCATCGGTAAATGCTTCAGCAGCTTCGCGGCGCTTCTTCGCTTCGCGAGAGAGAACGGTAATGATTTCGGGTTCAGTCAAAGTGCGAGCTTCTTTTCCCGCCACCTCTTCGGTGGTGATGGCTGTCAGAACCATGCGGATAGTGCCCGATTTGAGTTCGTCGCGGGAGCGAATCGCCTCGGTGAGATCGCTCTTAAGTATCTCTTTGAGTCCCATGGGGGTATCTTCTCATGTCTATGAGTTATCGACTACGCGAGGCAACGCTGCCAGTTCTGCCAGCGGGGCATCAACCCATTCGGGTTCTTCATTTTTCCGACCTACACCTGACTCCCAAGCGTGCTGTTGAAATCGCAGATATCAAGAGTTTTGCAGCGCTCAAACCTGACCTTGTTATAAGCACCGGTGACTTCTTGGCAGATCGAGCTGCCGTCCCTGTTGCTCTCGATGCCTTGGCGCAGTTGCTTGAGATTCCTGGCGTCTTCGTCTTTGGCTCCAACGATTATTACTCTCCAAAATTAAAGAATCCTTTTAGTTACTTGTTGCCCGATCACGGCAAGAGGGTCTTAGGGGATTTATTGCCGATTGAAGAACTACGTAGCGGACTTACAGATCGTGGTTGGAAAGATCTCAATCACCAGCGAACGACCTTAAAGATAAAAGGTGTCACCATGGAATTTCGTGGCACCGATGACGCGCACCTTGAACTCGATGAGTATTCAAAGGTCGCTGGGGCCGCTCTCAACTGTGATTTAGCCATTGGAGTAACTCACGCTCCCTATGCCCGAATTTTGGAAGCGATGTCGCGCGATGAATTAGATGTGATATTCGCCGGTCATACCCATGGTGGTCAGGTGAGGCTTCCTTGGCCAGGTGGCTCTAAGGCGCTAACAACAAATTGCGACCTGCCAACATGGCGTGCGCGGGGAGTATCGCGAATCAAAGGTGAACCATGGCTCAATGTTTCGGCCGGCATGGGAACTTCGCCATTCGCCCGGATCAGGGTCGCTTCACCACCCGAGGTTTCTCTGATTACTCTCGAGAGTAGTGTGTGAAATCTGCTAGTTTCTTAAAGCCAGACTTTTCATAAACGCGTTGGGCTGCAAAATTATTTTCGCGAACCCCCAGCCCAATTTTGGAGATTCCCAGAGAGTGAGCACGAGTAATCATTCCTCGGCTCAATTGAGTAGCGAAGCCTTTGCCGCGGTCTTGCTCTCTAGTAACGACAGAGGCCATCACGTGAAAGCCCGACTGCCATTTAACCAAGACCGCCAACGCAGCCAACTCACTAGAGGCGTTTCGAATACCTCCCCAAAAAATTACCTCGTCATCACCGGGAAAGACAGATGAGTCGGGGGCATGCTTTTCTATCATTGTCCGGATTTCATCTGGGTTAGTGAGGAGCTCAATGCCAGATCCTGTATCTGAAGTAATTGCTTCCCAAAATTGAAATCCTCCACGCGGCAGGAGATTCCCGATTAATTCCGGCTTAAATCCAGCAACAGCAATATCGCTGCACCGTTCATCTTGAAAGGCACCCTCGCCATACATCTGCCCATAAAAGGGTTCGCCTTGGACTATGAAAGAGAAGGAGTTTTCGTTTTTATATGCCGCAACAAAATTCTCGGCTCCCATAAAGTATTTGGCGGCGTTATTAACACCAAGTGCAGAATGTGCCCAAGACTGAGCTTCGTCAAGATCTTCCGTCGCTTCTAACATCTTTAAATTATAGAGTGATAAAGTTATGGCACTCGCGATTGGTGGCATCAAAGGAACTCAAGTAATTGGGTTCCTTTTTTGTTTACACAGTTGAATATTTTCCACAATCTGGTTTACCAAATAACTCTTTTTGGGCTCCTCTAACTATCTTGGGAGTACCGGGGCGTTGTGGTGTAACGGAAGCATGCGAGATTTCACCAATCGCGAGGAGTGGGTTCGATTCCCATCAACGTCTCCGGCAGTCTTGGACCGACTCGCTAATTCGTGGTGGAGAAGCAGCGAGTCGGGCTAAGCACAAATGAAACTAATTACTAAATTCAGCTGCGACTAACTCTGCGATTTGAGCAGTATTGAGTGCGGCGCCTTTGCGTAGGTTATCTCCGCACATGAAGAGATCAAGAGCGTGATCATCATCAAATGAACGACGTACGCGACCAACCCAAGTTGGATCGGTGTTAACGACATCTGCCGGTGTTGGCCAGATGCCATTCTCTGGATCATCAAGAAGTTCGATTCCTGCAGAACTCTTGAGCAAGTCTTGTGCGCCAGCGCGGGTTACTTCGGTATCGAAGACAGCGTGCACTGAAAGTGAGTGAGTTGTGATCACTGGAACACGGACACAGGTAACTGCGACCTTAAGATTGGGCAGACCCAGAATCTTGCGTGATTCAAAGCGAACCTTGGTCTCTTCAGAGGAATATCCGTCAGCCTTGAGCGAACCGGCCCATGGGATGACGTTCAGAGCGAGTGGCGCCGGAAAATCACCAAAGTCTTTGATCACGGTCCGAAGATCGCCAGGTTGCTCACCAAGATGCGTTCCAGCAACCGCAGAGATTTGTGAACGCAAAGTTGCGGGACCTGTGATGCCCATACCTGAAACAGCTTGGTATGACGATACAAATATCTCTTTAAGGCCGTAAGCCTTATGGAGCGCACCCATGGCGACGATCATTGTCATCGTTGTGCAATTTGGGTTAGAGATAATGCCCTTAGGGCGCTCTTTGATCGCCTCTGGGTTGATCTCAACCACCACAAGTGGAACTTGATCATCCATGCGGAAGAAGGTGGAGTTATCAACGACAACGGCGCCACGTGATACAGCTATCGGAGCCCATTCACCAGCGATCTCATCGGGAGTATCAAACATGGCTATATCGATGCCATCAAAGGCTTCGGGAGAGATAGCAACCACGGTGAGCTCTTCGCCACGGCACATCAACTTCTTGCCTGCACTGCGCGCAGATGCGATCAATCGGATTTCGCCGTAGACATTGGGGCGTTTGCTCAAAATATCAAGCATCACAGTTCCAACTGCTCCGGTTGCTCCTACTACTGCAAGTGATGGTTTCTTACTCATCGTCCACTTCCTCCATATACAACTGCTTCGTCATCGGAATCTAATTCAAAGGCGGTATGTGCAGCTTTAACGCCGCTTTCCAGATCGGTATCGCGCACAATTACAGAGATGCGGATTTCCGAGGTCGAGATCATCTCAATATTAATTCCCGCATCAGCAAGACAGGCAAAGAAGGTTGCGGTCACGCCAGGGTGAGAGCGCATTCCGGCACCGACGAGCGAAAGCTTGCCGACTTGATCGTCATACAGCAACGATACAAAACCGATTTCACCTTGAATATCTTTAAGTAAGGCGGTCGCTTCGGCACCATCGCTCTTGGGCAGCGTGAAGGAGATATCGGTCAGCCCTGTCGCTGCTGCGGATACGTTCTGGACGATCATGTCGATATTGATATCAGAGTCGGCGATCGCTTGAAAGATTCGCGCGGCGATACCTTTACGGTCCGGAACACCAACGATGGTGATCTTCGCTTCGCTCTTGTCGTGGGCGATACCACTAATAATTGCCTGTTCCATATCTTCTGCTCCTTCGGGATGATCCTGCACAATCCAGGTGCCTTCTAAGTTTGAAAATGATGAGCGAACATGAATCGGAAGGTTGTAACGACGGGCGTATTCCACACAGCGCAGGTGCAAAACCTTGGCACCGCTGGCGGCCAATTCGAGCATCTCTTCGTAGGTAACTGTCATAAGTTTGCGCGCAGTTGGTACCACGCGGGGATCGGCGGAGTAAACGCCATCAACATCTGTATAAATTTCGCAGACATCGGCGTCAAGCGCCGCAGCTAGCGCAACAGCTGTTGTATCTGAACCACCGCGACCAAGAGTTGTTATGTCATTAGTATCTTGCGAAACGCCTTGGAATCCTGCCACGATAGCAATGTGACCACCGTTGATCGCCTCGCGGATTCGACCTGGCGTCACATCAATAATGCGCGCTTTTCCATGGGTGGAATCTGTAATTACCCCTGCTTGTGATCCCGTAAAGGACATTGCTTCATGGCCCAAATTTCCAATTGCCATTGCAAGTAGCGCCATCGAAATTCGCTCACCTGCAGTTAAGAGCATGTCCAGTTCGCGACCACTTGGCATTGGCGAGACCTGATTGGCGAGATCGATTAACTCATCGGTGGTATCACCCATCGCCGAGACCACGACAACAACTTGATGGCCCGCTTTTTTAGTTGCCACGATCCGTCCGGCAACGCGTTTAAGCCCTTCGGCATCGGCGACAGAGGAGCCGCCATATTTTTGGACAATTAAACCCATGGCAGAACTTTGACATAGATAAAGGTGAAATTGCGGATTGTCTCAATATATAAGACGCCTGACTGTCTTAAATAATGAGATAAATACTATTCGACGGTACGGCGACCCTCAAAGGCGCGTCCCAGCGTTACCTCGTCGGCATATTCCAAGTCTCCGCCCACGGGCAGACCAGAGGCTAAGCGGCTGACCTTGATCCCCAGCGGCTTGATCTGGCGGATGAGGTAGGAAGCGGTCGCTTCTCCCTCGAGGTTCGGATCGGTAGCGATGATCAACTCTTGGATATTGGTGTCAGCTAAGCGCGCCATTAATTCACGGATTCTTAAATTCTCAGGCCCAATCCCGTCGATCGGCGAGATGGCTCCCCCGAGGACGTGATACTTACCGCGAAATTCCCGCGTCTTCTCAATGGCCATCACATCTTTACTCTCTTCAACCACGCAGATGAGTGAGTTATCTCGCCTGGGATCGCGACAGATCCGGCAGAGATCTTCTTCAGAGATATTGCCGCACTCGATGCAGAATTTAACGCGCTCTTTTACGGTACGCAGCACATCGGCCAAGCGAGTCACATCGACGCGTTCGGATTGGATGATGTGGAAAGCGATGCGCTGCGCCGACTTTGGACCGATACCGGGCAGGCGACCTAGCTCATCGATTAAATCTTGAATGGCTCCCTCGTACATCAACGTTCGAATTCTCTAATGACTTGTGCCCCGAGTTCGCGAGCAAGGAGCGCAGTTCCGGAAAGTTGATCGGCATCTGTGGACTCTTCAGTTGTCCGCTCGTACTGGGGAGCGCTAATAGATGGATCAACGACCACTTCTATTTTGCGCACCAATCCAGTTACATCTTGGAATGCCCCAGCCAAAATCTCTTCACTGCCGCTGCGTACAAATGAATCTCGAGCACCCGCATTGACAATGCCGATTGTGATCGCCTTGTCATCGACAGCCAATACTTGTGCGCTCGCCGAAAGAAGTGACCAGGTAAGGCGGCGGCGCTTCTTTACATTTTCGATTACGTCAGGCCAGAGGCGGCGTAGAGCAGCGATATCTACTGGGCCAGTTGGTTGAGCAGCTGCTGGTTCTGGTGGAACAACAATTGTCGGCTTCTTCTCTTCTGCGACCGCTGCGACTTCAACTCGCTCTTCATCTTTCGGGGCCTTAACAGGCGCTGGAGTTGCAACGGCAACTGGTTCGACAATCGGGGTTGAATGCGTAACAAGATTGACTCCACGCTCTAAACGTTCGATGCGAGCCATCAAAGCAGCATCATCACCAGTGGGGAGCAATATGCGTCCGCATATAAGCTCAAGGATCAAGCGGGGCGCTGTTGCGCCGCGCATCTCGGTCAAGCCCAATGAGGTGATATCAGCCGCGCGAATCAGCGTGGCTGCGCCTATCAGATTGGCTTGGGTACGCATGCGATCGAGTTGATCTTCGGGGAAATCTCGAAGTACGTGCGAAACATTATCTTTAACGGCGCCTACGATAATTAAATCGCGCAGGCGTTCCAAGAAATCTTGAGTGAAGCGACGTGGGTCCAAACCGGATTCAATGACGCGATCAATGGTGTTGAAAATCGTTGTGCTATCTCGCGCAGCGAGCGCATCGATGGCTTCATCAAGCAGCGCACCATCGGTAAATCCCAAAAGTTGTACTGCGATGTCGTAGGTGACTCCATCGGGTCCAGCGCCAGCTAGTAGCTGCCCTAGAACGGATAGTGCGTCGCGGACTGATCCTCCACTGGATCGGACAACGAGTGGGATGACTCCCTTTGCAACTTTGACACCTTCGAGATCGCAGATTTTCTCCAAATGGGTAGAGAGAATTCCAGGTGGTACTAAACGAAATGGGTAGTGATGGGTACGCGAACGAATAGTAGAAATCAACTTATCTGGTTCGGTGGTTGCAAAGATAAAGATGACGTGGGGAGGTGGCTCTTCAACAACTTTGAGCAGGGCGTTGGCAGCGCCGGGCCCAAGTTGGTGCGCCTCATCGATAATGTAAATCTTGTAACGCGCTTGTACTGGAGCGAAGAATGCCTTGTCGCGTAAGTCGCGCGCATCATCTACCAACCCATGGGTTGCGGCATCGAGTTCCATAACATCAATCGATCCTGGTCCATTGGCAACAAGGTCGGTACACGATTGACAAGTGCCGCATGGATTTGGGGTAGGTCCATCTACACAGTTGAGCGAGCGCGCCATGATGCGAGCGCTAGAAGTCTTGCCGCAACCGCGGGGGCCACTAAATAAATAGGCGTGGTGAATATTGCCCGATGCAAGGGCGTTGGAAAGCGGCACCGTGACATGCTCTTGCCCAATTACCTCCGCGAAGGTCGAGGGGCGATACTTTCTATATAGAGCGAGTGACACCGTTCTCCTTCTTATTAGGGATCCTCCGTGCACCCGCCAGAGCGCACCTACCCTTGCTACCTTCCGGTCCTGGGGGAGTTCAGTACGGTAACGCCGCACGGAGGATCTGTGGGCAATCATAGTTTCCAGAGCCGATAGGCTACGACTCGCTGGCCGAGAGGCCCGTACTGGAGAATTCGCATAGCGGCCGAGTGCGCACGCTTGGAAAGCGTGTAAAGGGCAACCTTTCGAGGGTTCAAATCCCTCATTCTCCGCCAATCATTTCGGGGGTTTAACCCTAAAATAATCATCTGCACCTGATGCATTTATTGGGCCATGACTCAAGAAGAAGGTAATCGTGCCAAAAGCTTGGATAGAT